>DAIESF010000387.1 GCA_027346425.1 Gemmatimonadota bacterium
GACACGGACGCGGAGCAGGTGACCCGGGACGTCGTCGACTGGCTCGAGCGGCACACGCCCCGGTCGGAGTAGGCCGAATCGCCGGGTGATGACCGCGCTCGCCGCATCCAAAGGCGGCTGAGCGTGACTGTCAACAAATGCGACAGTGTTCAATCTGGTGACGGGCGCGGCGAATCACTCGTCGATTTTGCGGTCGCTCACAAATGGCCGGGGCTGGCAGCACCACAACGTGCCGATTCCCGGATGGGCGCCATGGCTCGCTCCGCCGCCGGTCACCATCACACTTCGAGGCCTCGCATGCTCTCCGTTCGCTCCTTCCGTCACGCTGCCACCCTCATCGCGGTCTTCGCCGGCGCCGCCCAGGCGCAGTCGGGACTCCTGTCCAACACGGCGACCGTCGCCATCAACGCCACCAAGCAGGCGACGCTGACCGTGGCCATCAACTCGGGCGGGACGCAGACGATGACGACGCTGACCGATAATGCGGTCAACAACTTCGCCACGCCGGTCAACATCACGACGACGTGGGACATCAATCCGTCGGCGGCGGCCGTGGTCCTTGTTGGCTACTTCAGCAATCCCTCGCAGGCGCTGGCGAGCGGGACCAACTACATCACGTCGTCCCTGGTGAAGGGACGGATCGGCACCAGCGGGACGTTCAATCCGTTTTCCGGTGCCGCCGTGACGGGCGGTGCGAGCTCGGTCGGCGTCGCGGGCGGGTCGCTCTCGCTCTTCTCGCAGTCCATCAACGGCACGAACAAGGCATCCAACCGTACCGACGACCTGTATCTCCAGATCGACCTCACGGGGCAGTCGGTGTCCGCCGGGACGTATGCCGGGACGTTGAACCTGCGCGCCATCACGCAGTAGGCCGAACCGACCACCCTCGACGGCTCGAACCGCCATGCTGGACCGTCGCGTCCTCCGAACCATCGTCGTCGTGGGGGCCCTGACCGGGACCTTCACGGCGGCGCCCTCGCCCGCCCAGACCGTCAGCCCCGCCGTGGTGGAGTATCCGGTGCAGGGGCGGGGCAAGTTCGACCTCGTCAACGAGTCGCTGTTCCCGCTGACCGTGGTCCTCGAGCCGCGTGGATTTCGGGTGGAGGAGAACGGGGCCCTCGTGGACCTCCCGTTCGACTCGTCCAACGTCGAGCTCAAGCTCTCGGCCATGTCCTTCCGGATCCCGCCGTTAGGCACCTATTCGGTCTACTACGAAGCGAAGGCCAAGCAGCTCCCCGCCTGGTTCATGGTGTTGTCGTCGATGACCGGGGCGCGAACGAACACCGGGCTCAACGTCAGGATCGAGTTGCCGCACGTGGTCTACCTGCTGCAGAAGGAGCCGTTGCAGAAGGGGAGCGTCGCGGTGCGCGGCTTCGCATTCGACAGCGCGGCGCACAAGGCGGTCGTCGACCTGGAGAACACCAGCGCTTCACTCGGGCGCGTCATCGGATCGGAGTTGAGCGCCGATGGCAAGCGCGGGACGCCGTTCGGGGGCTTCCCCCTCTTTCCGCAGAGTCGACGTCGAGTGGAGGTGCCGTGGGATGGCGTCGACGCGCCCGACAAGGTGGTGCTGCGCTTCGCCAACTTCTCGGTCGAAGAGCGTCGGGCGGGCGCGCCACGTTAGGCATCCGCCTTCGCCGCATGAGGTGCTGACCATGGCCGACCGCCGTAGCGCGGACGCAGCGACGTGGAAGTGGAGCCGGAGGGGTGTCGCGTCGCGTCCCCTCCGTCTCCTCGCTCCGGCGCTGCTCGTGGCGGCGGCATCGTTGCGTGCCCAGGTCGCGAGTGTGGCGACGGCCACCCCGGTGCTCTCTCCGGTGGGGGTCTGGCGCAGCGCCGCCGCTGCTGCCGGGCCCACCGCGCTCGCCAACACCCTCACGGTGCGCATCAACAGCGGGGCGATGCAGACGATCCCGGCACTGACCGACAACCGCGTCAACGATTTTCCGTCGCCGGTCAGCATCACGACCGAGTGGCAACTTGCATCGATCGTCTCGGCCATCGACCTCGTCGGCTACTTCTCCAGCCCGACCGCTGCACTGAGCACGCCCACGCACGCAATTCCGTCGAGTCGCGTGAACGGACGGATGCGGAGTGGTGGCGTGAACAGCTTCACACCCTTCGACAACAACGCCACCGGCGGCGTTGGAACGCCGGGAGCGTCGTTACACCTGTTCCGCCAGTGGATCGTGGGCCCGATCAACGGCGCAGGGACACGCACCGATAACCTCGACCTGCAGCTGGACCTCCGCGGACTGCCGAACCTCCCGGCTGGAACGTACCGCGGAACGTTGACGCTCCGGGCCGTGGCCTACTGAGATGCCCGTGTCGCCCGGCTCCGTGCTGCCGTGCAGGCGTCGTCGCGCCGGCGTTGCGTGTTCGCTGTCCACGGGGGCACTGGCGCTGGTCACACTCCTCCCGGTGGCGGCTCGGGCGCAGGTCTTCCAGCTGCAAGGGGGCGGTTCGTCGCTCTTCGCTGGCTACGGCGGGGTCTTGAACGTGTGGGGGAACGGGTACGAAGCATCGCTCGGCGTGGGCTACCTCGACGGTCTCAAGCTGGGATGGTCGGCACGGCGCCTGTTTGCGGGCCGCGACACGCTTCGTCTCGGCAATGACGCCCTCCCGTTCGTCCTCGAGACCGATGTGTTCGGTGGCGGAAGCGCGATTCTCGCGCAGGGAGTGTCGTTGCAGCGGCGACGGGGGCGCACGACGCTGCAGGCCTTCGCCGGCGCCAGCGCCAACGCCGTCGCCGCCCCCTACTTCGCCTCGAACTCCCCGTCGCGGGCGATGGCGTATGGGCGCGCGCAGTACGACGTGAGCCGCACCCTGTCGTTCGTGGCGCACGCGGTGGCCACCGATCGACAGTCGCTGCTGGCCAGCGCGCGATGGATGCCGGTGTTCGGCGTCACGACGAGCGCCACCGCCGGGCTGGGGAGCAACGCGCCATACGGTGCTGTCTCACTCGATGCACGCTCCAATCGCGTGGACGTCAAGGCCGCGTTCGTACAGATGGGGGACGGCTTTCGCCGCGCATCGGCGCCGATGCCACTGCAGTCCGAACTGGAACGCGAGAATGTGCTCGTGACCTGGCGGGCGACGCCGGGGCTCTCCGTTTCGGTGGGGCGCCAGCATTTCCGGCAGGACTCCGCCTTCCAGGGGCTCCCCCAGCGGGCAACGCTCAACCAGTTGTCGGCGAATGCGACGCTCCTTGGCGCGACGCTGTCGTCCGGCTGGTTCCTGTCCGAGGCGGGGGGGGTGCGCAGCGTGAGTTCGTCGTTCAGCGCCCGCCGCGACATCGGTTCGCGGCTGCAGGGCGAGGTCTACCTGCTGCGCGTGTTCACGCCAGAGCCGTCGCGCATGACGACACCCGTCTTCCTCCTCAGGGAGCGCCTCACGCCGCGCTTCTCGCTCCTTCAGGTGGTCACGTACGAGCAGGGGCGCGCGTCGGTGAACTTTGGCGGGACGGTGGCGACGGGGATGAGTTCGATCTCCCTCGACTACCAGGTAGCGCACTCCCCCTACCTCACCGCCAATCCATTCGTCCAGACCATAGGGCTCAATGCGCGGGTGCAACTCGGGAGCTATGCGTTCACGTTAGGCAGCTTCGTGACCCCTGACGGCAAGGTGCATTATTCCGCCCAGGGGAGCACGTTCTTCTACCGCGGCTTCAA
>DAIESF010000404.1 GCA_027346425.1 Gemmatimonadota bacterium
TGCGCTGCACGAGCGAGCGAATTCGCACCAGCACGGGCGTGGGACGCCGCCGGCTGGCACCTTTGCGATTCCCCGACTGGCATGCGGGTGCGTCGCGAGGACAGGTTTCGCCCCATTCCTCCTTCTCATCCTCGCATGCGAATCCCCCGCGTCCTGCTGGCAGCTCTCGCCACCGCTCCGCTGCTCTCCCCTTCTTTCGCGCAGGGGCAACGCCGGCCGGTGCTCAACGAGTACGGCAACCCGGCGCGCGTCGCCCCGGCGCCGACCACGAGCGCGATCACCGTCCGCGACCTCCAGATCCGCCTCTACCAGTTTGCCGACGACTCGATGCAGGGGCGGCAGGTGGGGCACGTAGGGAACATGAAAGGAACGGCCTACATCGCGCGCGAACTGAAGCGCCTGGGGGTCAAGCCTGCGGGAAACAACGGGACGTACTTCCAGGTCCTCCCGTATCACCTGCGCACGTTCACCGACCAGTCGCGCCTTTCCGTCAGCGGCAACCCGCTCGAATGGGAGCGTGACTGGGTGGCGGTCGCCGGCCCCCGCGCCCCGCGCCCCATTTTCGGCGCCGAAGTGATCTTCGGCGGGGTCGCCGGCGACACGATGCGCCAGGTGACGCGCGCCGAGGCAGCGGGCAAGTTTGTCGTCGTCCTTCCGGCCGCGGTGCGAAAACCGCAGGGCCCGCCTCCCCGTGGCCGCTTCGCACCGCCGCCGCCGTCGCGCTTCGCCGATGCCGTCGCCGTGGCAACGGTCGACCTCGACGCGCTCACGCCGGTGCAGCGCCGCGCGATCAACATTCCCACGGTGGCCACGCAATCCGGCGGGGGGCGCGGGCGTCCCGCTCCCGCGAACGCGCCGGTCGACTCCCTCGCCTATTTCCGGCAACAGGTGGAGCAACTCGCCCCGCAGGCCGTGATCCGCCTGACGAGGGCGGCGGCGGCGCAGCTCTTCGGCGTGCAATCGGTCGAGGGGCTCACGCCGGGTGCGCACGGCGGGAGCGTGAACGCGTCGCTGGACTACATCGAGCAGCCGTCGGATTTTGCGCGCAACGTGGTCGCCGTCATCCCCGGGAGCGACCCTGCGCTGGCGGGTCAGTTCGTGGCGATCGGGGCGCACAACGACCACGTCGGCCTCAACACGCCGGTGGACAAGGACTCGCTCAAGGCCTTCAACAACGAACGCAATCGCCGCCTCCTGGCCAACAAGATGATTGCCCTCACCCCGGCGCAGCTGGCCGAGATCCGGGTGAACATGGACAGCATCCGTCGGGTCGTCCCGGTCGCGCGGCTCGACTCGATCAACAACGGTGCCGACGACGATGGCTCCGGCTCGATGGGGCTGCTGGAGATCGCCGAGTACCTCCAGTCGATGAAGATCAAGCCGAAGCGCTCGACGCTGCTGGTGTGGCACACGGGCGAGGAGGCCGGGCTGGTGGGCTCCGCCTTCTTCACCCGGAACCCGACGGTCCCGATGGACTCGATCGTGGCCCAGCTCAACATCGACATGATCGGGCGCGGCCGCGCGGGCGACCTCCCCGGCGGGTCGCCGGACTACCTGGGGGTCGTCGGGTCGTTCTTCGATTCGAAGGACCTGGGCGAGACGGTGGCCGCCGTGAACCGCAAGGAGGGGAAGGCGCTCACCCTCGACTACCAGTACGACTCCACGATGACGTGGAGCGGCTACAACAACATCTACGGACGCAGCGACCACTACAACTACGCCGTGCAGGGCGTGCCGATTGCCTTCTTCTTCACGGGATTGCACGGCGACTACCACCAGCGGAGCGACGAGGCGGAGTACATCGACTATCCGCACTACGCGCGCATCGCCAACTTCATTCGCGATGTGGCGGTGGAGGTAGCCAACGGCCCGCGCCCGCGCATGAACGGGACCCGGCCGGCGCGCCCGCCGCGCCCCGTGGTGCCATGAGGCCCGACGACGCGGCGGCGATGGCACTCCCCTCGCCGCCGCGCCAGGGGGCTGTGGCTACCAGCTCATCTCCACGGTCACGAAGACACTGCGGGCCGGGAGCACGAAGTAGCGCACCGTGCCTGACGAGGAGACCGACCCGCTTCCGTAGCGCTGGCTATCGCCCAGGTTGACGCCGCGCACGGTGAGCGCGTAGCGCGACCGCGCAAGTCGCGCAGCCGCATCGAGCATGTAGTACGCGGGGAGGATGCGATCGGCGCTCGACGTGTTGTCGAGGAAGGCGCGCGACTGGTAGCGTCCCTCCGCCGACAGCGACAGGTCGCGGGTCACGGCGAACTCGGCGCGCTGCGTCGTCATGAGGCGCGGCGTGAGGAGCGGTTCCACGTTGCGCAGGACCCGCGGCGTCCCGCGCGACGAGTCGGTGAACTGGCGGATCCGGTTGGTGCTCCACGCCAGGTTGCCCCCAAGGGTGAGACGGGGGATTCCCCGCCAGCTGCCATCGAGCTCGACACCGCGCCGGTAGCTCGCCCCGACGTTGCGCCGCGCCACCGCCCCCGAGGCAGTCGGCGGGCCGATGCGGGCGATGTCGTTCCGAAAGTCCATGCTGTACACGTTGGCCTGGACGTCGTAACTCGCGCGAACAAGGGAGAGCCCCATCTCGAAGTCGCGCACCGACTCCGGGCGTACGCGCGTGAAGTCGCCGATGTCGGCGACATTGTACGCGCTGAGGTCGTCGTCGCCCGCAAAGAGGTCGCTGCGCGCCGGTTCGCGCGATGTCGCGCCGTACGACGCGAAGGCGCTCACTCCGCGCCCGAGGTTGAGGGTCACCCCGCCCTTGGGATTGAGGAAGTTCCAGTCGATCGATCGCTCGGTCACTCCCGCGTTCGCATCGGGCTCATAGCGGAACTCCGCGTGGCGCCCCTGCACGTCGGCAAACCAGCGCGCGCGCCCCGCATCGAGCGACAGCTTCACGAAGGCACTCGCATCGCGCTTGCGGCCGGTGTTGTCGTATAGCGTCGTGCTCGGACGCAGGTAGCCGCGGTGCGCGCGGGCATACGTGTTGGCGTTGATGCCGGCGTTCAGCCGCCAGCTGCCGCGCTCGTGGTTCACGGCGCTCGTCACACCGTACCAGGCGTGCGCGAGGTTGAAACGATACCGGTCGTTGCCGTCGAACCAGTCGTAATTGCCGCTCGCCGAATTGCGGTAGACCGTCGTGTTCCACGAGGTGACGTCGCTGACGAGGCGCGTGTAGGCGAGGGCGACCATCTGCTGCCCGAAGCGGTCGTGCTCGTCGGGAGCGAGCGGGTTGTAGCGGCGGTTGGCGGCCAGCTCGGTGAGGGTTGCCCCCACGTAGGAGAGCGTGTCCGACAGGACGCCGGCGAGGGCGGTGAGCTTGAAGATGTCCCGGTCGCCGAACCACCCGGCGCCGACGAGCGCCGAGCCCCCGGCCACGCCGCTGTGGTCGCGATAGCCGTTGGTGCGCAGCACGCCGGCCCGGGCCTGCACGGCGAATCGATCACCGGGACCGGTGAGCCCCGAGCGGTACGCCCCGCTCACGCGCTGGGCGCCGAAGCTCCCGAGCTGCAGTTGCAGCGATCCCCCGCCCTCCCGCTGCGCCACCGGCATTGTCTCGAAGTTGACCGACCCGGCAAACGACGCCGTGCCGGCGCTGCTCGTCCCCACGCCGCGTTGCACCTGCACCGACTGCACGCTCGACATGAGGTCCGCGAAGTTGGCGAAGTAGAGGACCTGGTCCTCCATGTCGTTGAGCGGGATTCCGTCGATGGTGATGTTGATGCGCGTCTGGTCCATCCCGCGCAGGCGCAGGTACGAATACCCCCAGTTGGTCCCGGTCTCGGTGTGGGCGGAGAGCGCCGGGCTCGCCCCGGCGAGGAGCATCGGCACGTCCTGCCCGAACTGGCGCTGGCGGATGGTCGCCGCCGGGATCGTCGTCTGCGCGATCGGTGCCGCATCGGAGGCGCGGATGGCGGTCACCAGCACCCCCTCGATACGCCGTCCGCTGTCGGCGGCGGCGCGCGTGGTGTCGGTGACCTGTGCCCGTAGCGCGGCTGTGCCGAGCGGCGCGAGGAGGAGCGAGGTAGCGGTGGTGGCGATGGCGCGACGCGCGCCACGGCGCGTGCGCTCGGGACGCGCCTGACGCGCCCACGGAAGGCATTTCATCATTGGACTCCCTACGCCGGTACGAACCGGATCAGGTTCTGCGGGACTCTCTCAGCCGGCGCGCACTCGCGGCGCCGGCACCCCGGTCATGTGCTCGAACGATAATTACTGCGCGCCGGCGCGTGAAGCGGTGGCCGGCGCTCCTCCCCCCGATCGCAGGAATTCGGCGAAATCCTCGGGAAGCCCGGCGGCACGCACCCCGGCGATGGTCGCCTCGAGGTCATAGGGGACGCGCGCCACCTCGACCGTCACCCCCGCCTCCCCCACGTCGAGCAAGATGTAGCCGGCCCGCCAGTCACCGTCCTTCGGGCGCCCGACGCCCCCGGTATTCACGAAATGCACGCCGTCCACGCAGCGGTGCCACGGCCTGTGCGTGTGCCCGAAACACAGCACGTCGCCGGGGGCGAGTCGCGCCTGCGCCGCCAGCTTCCGCAGGAAGTCATCGCTCCGGTCGGCGGTGACGTACACAAGGTTGTTGTTAGGCGTGGCGTGCACCAGGGTCACGGTGGGGCCGGCGACGTGTCCGCCAAGCGGCTTGAGGTCGAGCCGGAACGGCAACACCTCGAGCGCGCGCTTCGCGTCGGCGCTCGTGTGCGCGAGCGTCCACGCGAAGGAGACGTGCGCGAGCTCCTCCTGTCGCGGATTCTCCGATCGACAGCCGCAGTGCTTGTAGCCGGTGGCGACGGTGGAGTCGTAGTTGCCGGCCACGCCGGCGATCGCACGCTCGCCGATCCGGGCCACCACCCCGTTCGGTTCGCTGGAGTAGCCCACCAGGTCGCCCAGGTGATACGTCGCCGCCGTGTCCGCGCGCCGATCGATGTCGGCGAGGACCGCATCGAGCGCGGGGAGGTTGGCGTGGATGTCGGAGATGAGCGCGTAACGCATTCAGCACGGCTCCTTGGCGCGCATGAGTGAACGCCTGGCGGCCTGCGCGCGCTCACGATCGAGCGTCGAAACGCCGACGAAACAGGTGCGGGCGCAGTCGATGAGGGTGCGGTGCACCAGGTTGGCGGGCGCCGCCAGTCGATAGTGGGCAAACTTCCGGTTGCGTGTCACCTCGACCAGCCCCATGCGGCGGAGATAGGCGAGATGGCGCGAAATCGTCGGCTGCGGCAGGACGAGAATGTCCACCAGATCGCAGACGCAGAGCTCTCCCGCCGCCAGGATGTTGAGGATGCGCAGACGCGTCGGGTCGGCGAAACCCTTGAACAGGGCGTCCAGGTCGCCGACGTCGGCCGGCGGGTCGTTCAGGATCAGGAGTCGTCGGGCCATCGCGTCGGAGACAGTACGGGATCACATTCGCCAAGACGCATATAAGCTGCCCAGTCGACGCGCGCACGTCAAATGCCGCCGCCACTCCCCATCCGCGCGTCTCGACCCCTATCGTTGGTGAATGGCCGGCCTGGCGCACGTACGACTGGCGCCCATGACGACCACATCGTCTCACCCGCGGAGCCGTCCCTCATGTTCACTCGCGGTTTCAGCGGGCGCCGGCCGGCGCCCGACCTGACCGATCGCATCCCGCCGGGCCAGCACCTGGTTCCGGACTTCCCGGTCCTCTCGGCCGGCCCCACGCCGCACGT
>DAIESF010000412.1 GCA_027346425.1 Gemmatimonadota bacterium
GCGTGAGGGCGGCGGCGCTACGGCGCCGAAACGGCGCTGCCACCACGCTGCCACCGCGCCTCCACGGCGCTGGCGCAGCACGAATCCCCCTGCCGGAAACGCCGTAGGACTCACTACACCCGCACGATTGCCACACGAGGAGTATCGCCATGTTCGGACTGCTTGGACTCGCCGCCAGCATCGCGGCCGTTGTCATCGGATACACGCAGAGTCGCGCCTTCGTCCGCCAACGCCTCCGCTACGTGGACATCGCGCAGTCGGCCATCGCCCCCCTCATCGCCGGCTTTGGCGCGGCGATGATCGCTAGTCCGATCGTCGCCCTCCTCCCCTTGGTGGGCGGCGGGACGGCGCTCGCCTTCGGGATCAGCGTCGGGATGGGGGTCGTGAACGGGCAGCGCGACGTGCGCCGCGCCCTCCCGCCGGGTACCTAACGAGTCCCAGCGCCCCACATTCCAGCCGACTGCCGGGCGTCATCCCCACCGGGAGCCTCACCGGCCGAAAGGGAGTCTGCGTCGGCAGATAACGCCGGACGCGGTCGTGGACGGTGTCGTGCGAGAGGCGGGAGGGTGGGCGGGAGGTGCGATGCGATGTCAGGAGGTACCCCGTCGAGCGACTTGTCTCGACGCGGGCGGCCGCGAGATAATTACCGAGCAATTCCTGACATCCCGCGGCCATGATTCGCCATGCATCCCCGACTCAGCGAACTCCTCACCTACGCCGACGCCGTTCGAGATGAGCTCCTGTCCTTCGCCGGCGGGCTGACGCCGGCGCAATTCCAGGCGCCGTCATCGGGTGGGGGGTGGAGCGCGGCGCAGCACCTGGCGCACCTGCACTTGGTGGAGCAGTCGTCCGTGCGGGCGATGTTTCGGGCGCTGAAGAACGCCAGGGCCGCCGGACTGGCGACCGAGGCGGAGTCGACGTCGCTCCTCGGCGCCCTGGATCACACCGATCTAGCCGCCGGGACGCGCAAGGTGGTTGCCCCGGAGTTCGTCTCCCCGGTCGACACCCCGGACCTGGCGACGGCGCAGGCACGCCTCGCCGAATCGCGCGCCGGGTTGCGGGCGTGGGCCGCCGAGGGCGATGGATGGGCCCTGACAACCGTCCACTTTCCCCATCCGGTTCTCGGCTCGCTGAACCTGTACGAGTGGGTGGTGATGATTGCCGACCACGAGCGCCGGCACCTGCACCAGATGCGGAGCGCCGTGGCGTCGACCGTCAGCGAAACTCAGAGGTGACGATCCACCTCCACCGACTCCCCGGAACGTTCGCTGTCGCCCGCCTCGCCCCCGATGCGGGGTGGCCGCACTGGGCCACCTGGTCGCGCGACTTCGTGTCGGTCAGCTGCACGCGCGCTGAGACGTCGGTGGTCTGCGCGGCGGAGTGCGTCCCCCACGACGTGCGCGCCGAGCGCCCCTTCGCCGCCTTCGTGGTGCGCGGACCGCTTCCGTTCACGGCGGTCGGCATCCTCGCGGCGCTCACCGCGCCGCTGGCGTCAGCAGCGATCCCCGTGCTCGCCATTTCGACCTTCGACACCGACGTCCTGCTCGTGCGCGAGGGATCGCGGCCCGACGCTATCCGCGTCTGGCGCGAGGCAGGCGTGGCGGTGAGTGAAGGCTGAATCGGCGCGACGGAGTGGATCCACGCGCGCCCACCGGGGGGACGCGCGTGGCATGGTCCCATCACCCTGCACGCTGCCCTTGCGTGGGCGGTGCCGCTCCTCAGGTGGCGGGCGTTCGGTCGGGACCTCGCGGGAGGGTGAGCGCGAAGGTCGAACCGACGCCGACCACGCTCTCCACGGTCAAGTCACCCCCCATGCCACGGGCGAGTTCGCGTGAGATCGCCAGCCCGAGGCCGACCCCCTCGGTGGCGCTGCGGAGGGAGCGATCGGCCTGCACGAACGGCTCGAAGATACGCTCCAACTGCTCGTCCGAGATCCCCACGCCTGTATCGCGCACCTTCAGGTGCACCTGACGGGGCTCGACGTGGCACGACATGTCGAGCTGTCCGCCAGGGGCGGTGAACTTGGCCGCGTTCCCCAGGAGGTTGAGAAGGATCTGCTGCACCTTCTCGCCGTCGGCGCGCACCGTGGTGGTCGCGTCGCAGGGGGAGAGATCGTACTGCAGCTGGCGGGCGCGCAGCTGCGGCTCGATGAGCGACTCGACCGCGCGCAGGGAGGCGGCGACGGGGACGTTGGCGAGGTCGTACAACACGCGTCCGGCGTCGAGGCGCGCGAAGTTCAACACCGAGTTGATGAGCCCGAGGAGATGGCGCTGGTTCTGCCGGATCTTCTTGAGGTCGGTGACCTGGGCGTCGGACACGGGACCGCGGAGCCCGAGCTCGATGAGCTCCGCGTAGCCGGCGATGGCGTTGAGCGGCGTGCGCAGCTCGTGCGACATCATGGCGAGGAAGTCGCTCTTGCTGCGGCTGGCCTGCTCGGCCTCGGCGCGCGCCGCCTCTGCCTCGCCCCGTGCGCGATGCTCGGCGGCGAGGAGGTAGGCGTTGTCGAGTGCCATCGCGGCGCGTCGCCCAAGCTCCTCGGCGAGGGCGAGGTCTCCCTGGTCGAAGGGGCGCCGGTCACCCCGCGTCCCCATCCCCATCGCCCCCAGGACGCGCCCCCTCACGGCGAGCGGGACCATCAACAGGCTCGTCGTCCCGGTCTCACGCGCCAGCGCGATCACCGACTGCTCGCCAGACAGCATGCTGGCGATACTCGCGTCGTTGACGCTGGGAACGAGGATCGAGTGCTCGCCCCGAAGCGCGCGCCACACCGGGTGCGTCGGCGTGCCATCCACCGGGTGCTCGCGGTCGAAGGCGCGGAGCGACTCGAGTATCGCTGGGTCGGTAGACTCCATTGCCACCACCCCGATGCTCCCGGACTCGCGCACCACGAAAATCACGCAGACGTCGGCGATCTCGGGGACGACGCGTTGCGAGAGGGAGGCGAACGTACGCCCGATGTCGAGCGATGACGCGAAGGCGGCCGACGCCTCAGCGAGAATGCGTGACGCCGTCTCGGCGCGCTTGCGGGCGGTGATGTCGACAAAGGCACCCACGCTTCCGCGCACGGACCCATCCTCGTCACGGACCGGGGCGGCGCTGGCGAGAAGCGTCACCCGCGTGTGGTCCGGGAAGAGCAGCTCATGCTCGCCATACGGAATTGCCTCGCCGGTGCGCGTGGCTTTCTGGAGCGGCAGTTCCGCGAGTGGCAGCTCCGCGCCGTCTCGCATCGCGCGGAACGGCAGGGCGTCGACGTGTGGGGCCAGCGACGAGATATGCTCGCTCGGCGAGAGGCGGAGGAGCTTCGCCAGGGCCGGATTGACGGTGACGTCGAGTCCCTCGGGGTCGTTGGCGATCCCGATGCCCACGGGAATCACTTTGAGGAGCGTCTCCATCTCGTCCACGCGTCGCTTGAGCGCGGCGGTGAGGCGTCCCACCTCCTCTTCTGCGCGACGCTGCGGCGTCGTGTCGCGCGCGTGCACGCCGACTCCGGCCCCGAGCGGAAAGGCGTACCCTTCATAGGACGAATCGGCGTACGTCCCGCGGGCGGTGAAGGGGACCGTGGTGCCATGCCGCCTCGCCTGCAGCATGGCGCGGTGCATCGGACCGTCCACGAGGCGCGGGAAGACATCCCAGATCACGTGTCCGATCAACGCCTCGGGCTCGATGCCGTACGCGCGCGCGAAGGCGCGCATCGCCCGGTTGAGCCGTACGTAGCGCCACTCACCATCGCACACGAAGTACTGGTCACTCATGCGCTCCAGCGAGTCGGCGTGCTGGGCGCTCTCCGCCTCGGCTGCCGCGCGCGCCGCCCGCTCGCGCGAGAACAGTTGCGCCCGCTCCAACGCGATCGTGCCCTGATGCGCCAGGGCGACGAGGAACTCGCGTTCGTCAGGCGCAAAGTGACGCCCCTCGGCGAAGGTGAGGAGGAGGATGCCGAGGAACCGGTCGGCGATCGCGAGCGGCAACACGACCCGCGCGCCGGCCGCACTCGCGAAGCGCGCCACCTCTGGCGCGATGCGCTCGAACTCCTCCTGCGAGCCGATGAAGCGCGGAAGACGGTCGGCGAGGAGCGCACCGATGGCGGGAAAGTCGCCCACGCGCAACCGAGCGAAACGCCGCACCAGGTCGTCCTCGTAACCGACGGTGGCGACGATCGAGAGCGTCGTCCCATCGGAGGAGAGTTCGGCGATTCCGCCGGCCACCGCCCCCACCGCCTCGAGGCTCACGCGCACGATGGCGTCGAGCATCTCGCGTTGCTCCCTCGGCGAGGCCAGCGTCGCTGCGACGCGCTGCAGGGTCGCCGCGAACCGTGCCGCCTGCACGAACTCCGACACGGCGTTCGGGCGTTGCTCGCGCGCGGTGAACGGGCGATCGTCGGTCGACATGGGTAACCCGGGAGCGGCGATGGGTGCGGTCAGCTGGTGGCCCTGACCCAAGGTGGCATCGGCACGCAGCACCAACAACTCGGGGAAACCCTAGTCTCCCCGTCTGAGGATCGACGTCAGGCGCCGTACGCTTGTTAAGCGACCGGCGTCACACGAAGTGCCCTTCGGTTCGTCGCTGCTGGTGTCATGCACGGCGCGGCGCGCCGGGAGACTCCCCGCACGCCGCGCGACGTCGACTCCCTGGCGAGGACGAATCGTGGCTCAGCTCGCTGTGGATCCCTCCGGAACCTCCTGCGGGCCATCACCGCGCCCCAACATCCACCGGACCACCCAGTAGATCAGGATCAGGGGGATGGCCAGCTTGAGTGCCGCAACGCCGATCCCCACTATCCACATCGTGCCGGTGATCAGGATGCCACCGAGGAGCACGACGAGGAGGAGCGGAAGCCCGATCACGGCCAGGACCAGCAGCAGCGGGAGGGCGAGTATCGCGATCATC
>DAIESF010000419.1 GCA_027346425.1 Gemmatimonadota bacterium
GGTCGTGCGTGCGCTGTACCAGTCGCTGATGCGCGCCGGCGTGGACACGGCCGGCTTCAAGGAGGACGCCGGAGTGCTCTATCTCGACCCGGTGGCATTCACCCGTGCGCGCGTGAACCGCGACTCGGTGGCGAGGGCGTACGCATCGGCGGCGTTGCGGGTGGACGGTGTATGGCGCGCCGATCTCTTCGCCAACCTGGCGAAGCGGGATACAACCAAGGATGCCATCAGCCGGCGGTGGGTGCACATGTTCCCACCTGACCTTCCGGTGGCCGTTGTCGTGACGCTCAAGCCGTTCTGGAACTGGGCGGGGACACGGTCGGCCTCCCATGGATCGCCGCATGACTACGATGCGCGGGTCCCGGTGCTGTTCTATGGGGCGGGAATCCGCCCCGGGCGGCATGATGACGTGGTCCGCGTGGTGGACATCGCACCGACGCTGGCCACGCTGCTGAGCGTGCGGCCGATGGAGCGCCTCGATGGCCGGGTGCTGACGCGCGCACTTCGTTAGGCATGCGCCGGCGCCCCGCGGTTCAGCAGGCCTTCGACGAGGCACGCTTCGGCGCGACGCGCATCCTCAACGTGCGCGACGCGCTCCCCACAGGGGCGGAGGCCGTGCGGCGCGCCGATGGCTGGCTGCGGGCCAAGCAGGTGGAGCGCGCGGAGGAGGTGCTGGTCATCACCGGGCGCGGGGCAGGGAGCGTGGGGCAGGTGGCGGTGGTGCGCGAGGAGGTGCGCAAGCTCCTGCATCGCCTGCGGCAGCAGGGGGTGGTGTCCGAGATCCGGGAGCACACCCCGGGTTCGTTCGCGGTGACGCTGGCGCCGTTGCGCGCGATGTTCGAAGCCCCACGCCGGGTTCGCGACAGCCATCAGGGGCGGCCGGGCGCGGGGCGGTATGCAACCCCGCCTGTCCTCCCCGGCCTCGAGCCCGATACGCTTGCCCTGCTTCGCCGCCTGGCGATGCTGTCGCTCGACTCGCTAGGCATGCCGGCTCCAGACGACGGCTTCATTACCGCCGAGATGGCACGCAAGTTCTCACTGCTGGCGCGCGCTACCGGCGGCCAGCTGTCCGAGGAGGCCCTGCGCGCAGCGCTGCGGCGTGCGCTGCTCGACTACGAGGAGGGGGACGGCTGATCCCTCGTCCTCCCGATGTCCCGACTCACCGATTGCCGAGGAATGGTGCCATGTCCCTGCTGCGTATCTCGTTAGGTCTTTCCCTGGTCGCCCTCCCGCTTGGCGCGCAGGATATCACGGGCTTCACGCGCGCTGGCGCGGAACGGGAGCGCCAGCTGGAGCGCGCGGCGGCGGCGGTCCCGTCGTCCGAACGGGCCCAGGCACATGCGCGCGTTCTCTCGGCAGAACCGCACGTCGCGGGGACTCCCGGGCAAGCGCGAACGCGCGACTACGTCATCGACCAGATGAAGGCGATGGGGTTGGAGACCGAGGTGCGCGCCTACGACATCTGGATGCCGCACCCCACATCCGTACGCGTGTGGCGCGTGGATGACGACGGTCATGAACTCGACTTGCACGAGGGGGCGATAGCCGGCGATTCGACGTTAGGCACCACGGGCGAGGTCCTGCCGATCAACGGGTACGCCGGGAGTGGCGACGTCACCGGCGAGGTGGTCTTCGTCAACTACGGCCTGATCGAGGACTACGCGCAGCTCAAGGCGTTGGGGGTATCGGTGCGCGGGAAGATTGCGGTGGCGCGCTACGGGCGCAGCTTTCGCGGCATCAAGGCGCGCGAGGCGGAGAAGAACGGCGCGATTGCGCTGATCATCTACTCCGACCCGCAGGAAGACGGGTACGTGCGCGGCGACGTGTACCCGGAAGGGGCAATGCGCCCGCCGCAGGGGATCCAGCGTGGCGGGGTGGCGAACGGGAACGGCGATCCCACGACGCCTGGATGGGCAAGCGTTGCCGGCGCCCGCCGCTTGCCGCTGGCGGATATCAACGTCCCGCGCATCCCCGTCGTGCCGATGGGATACGGCAACGCCGCGACGCTGCTGCGCGATCTGCGTGGGACGCCGATTCCCGCCGGATGGCAGGGCGGGCTCCCCTTTCGCTATCACGTGGGGCCGGGCCCGGTGCGGGCGCGCGTCGCGATCACGACCGACACCGCCACGCGTGCGCTCAAGACCATCTGGAACACGTATGGCATCGTGCGCGGGAGCGAACTCCCGAACGAGATGGTGATCATCGGCGCGCATCGCGATGCGTGGGGGCCGGGCGCTGCCGACAACGTGAGCGGGACGGTGAGTGTCCTCGAGGCCGCCCGCGCCGTGACCGAGCAGATCCGTCGTGGCCAGCATCCGCGCCGGACCATCGTCTTCGCTACCTGGGACGCCGAGGAGTGGGGGCTGATCGGGTCGACCGAATACGTCGAGCAGGATTCGGCGCGCCTGATGCGCGGGGCGGTGGCCTACCTCAACCAGGACGTCTCGGCGCAAGGAAGCATCTTCGGCGGCGGCGGATCACCGTCGATGCGCGGCATCCTGCGCGACGTCGTCCGTCAGGTCGACGATCCGAAGGGAGGGAGTGTGTACGCCAACTGGCGCGCCGCGGCGCACCTGGCGAGCGACACGCTGGAACCCCCGATGGGTGATCCGGGAGGTGGTTCGGACTTCGCGGGTTTCTACAACCACCTCGGCATCCCGCATTCCGAGTGGGGCTTTGGCGGGGCAGGGGGGGTGTACCACTCGATGTATGACTCCTTTGCGTGGATGTCGCGCTTCGGCGACCCCGGCTTCGTATACCACGCCACTGCTGCGCGTGTGGGGGCGGCGATGCTCCTGCGGCTCGCCAACGCCGACGTCCTGCCGTACGACTATGTCGAGTATGCGCGCACCATGCGTCGCTTCCTGCCGCCGCTGACGCAGGCCATTGCAGCTGCCGGTGGCGGCGTGGACGTCGCACCGCTCGCGGCGGCGATCACCGACATGGAAGCGGCCGCCACGGCGTTTGGCGCGGCGCGTGACGCCGCCCTCGCCGGGGCGCCGCGCCCCGCCGCGTTCCAGGTGGCCAACGCGGCGTTGCTTGGAGTCGAGCGTGCGTTGACCCGTCCGGAGGGGCTGCGCTCGCGCCCCTGGTTCCGCAACCTGATCTACGCTGCCGACGAGGACAACGGCTACTCCACGATCGTCTTCCCCTCGGTGAACGAGGCACTGCGACGCCGGGACATCGCGCTCGCCCGTTCCGAGCTCGCCGACCTGGCCACGCGCTTCACCGCCGCCAGCCGCAAGCTCGACCAGGCGCGCGCAGCGCTCGGGGCGCCCGGAGAGCGTTAGGCGCCGGACGACCCGCGGCCAGGGACGACGGCGTGGTAGGTACGGGGGCGATGGCGAACACGCCTCGCCCCCGTTGCCTTACCACGGGGCCGTTGGCGCGCGCCGGAAGATGACGGCAAAGGCGACGATGAGCGCCAGCACCAGCACCGCAGTGGTCAGGACGACGAGAATGCGTCCCGGTTCGCGTGGCTCACGGGGGGGTGGGAACTCGCGCGCGACGACTCGCCCGGGGCGTTGCGCCTGCAGCCGAATGCGCGCAAGCACGTCGGCGCTGATGGCGTCGCTGCGTGCGGCCACTGCGGCCGCGCGCTCGCGCGCCACGACGTCCCAGTCTTCCGCGACGTCGATGGGAGACGAGGCGACGACATCGGCGGCGTCGCGCGCCGTGTCGCTGGCGCTGGGAGGTTGGGACTCGGCCGCGATGATCTCCGTCTCGAGGAGCGCCGTCTCCTGGATCGGTGAGGTGGTGACGACCGGCTCGTTGAGGTCGGCGTCGGCGCCCTCCACCGCAGCGGTCACCTCGACGATGACGTCCATTGCGAGGACTTCTGCCGCGACATCGGGGACGGGGCTGCGATCGGGGAGAACCTCCGTCAGCGCGACAGCGGCTTCCGGCGTAGGGCTTGGTTCGATGGCGAGAGACACACCCTCGACCACCTTGGCGGACAATGCGTCAAGCTCCTCGGCGGTGGAGGGTGCTGCGTCCGTTACTCCTGGCACGACGGTCGATGCTGCTGCCTGAGGCTGCGGTTCTTCCTCCCGCGCCACCATCGGCGCCACAGCCCGGAGCGCCGTCGTCGCCATCGGCTCCACGCTGACATCCAGCGGGCGCTGGACGTCGGAGATCGGCGGGTGTTCCTCGGGGGCGATGGCGCGCGACGCCGTTGGCGTAGAGCGGCGCCCGATGTATGCCCGCGGCAGGACCTTGCCGCCGCCGGCATTCGCACGGGGATGCGTCGCCGCCCGCGAGAGTTGAAAAACCCGCGGTACAGGACGCCGGCGCGACGGACCCTGTGTGGCGCCTGCAATAGGCGGTGCTTCCCCCTCCGCTGCACCTGACGGCTGCATCTCCGGCGGCGCGGCCACTGCGGAGGATCGAGCCGGCGGCACGGCCGTGGGTTCGACGGCGACGGGGATCGGGACCGCAGGCGGGGGAGACGGGGCGCGGGCCGTCGACGCGGCGGGGGTCACCGGTACGGGCGGTGCGCTCGCTCGGACTGCGGGGACGTTCGGCACCGCGCCCAATCCACCGGCCGTCAGCTGCTCGCTGCGTTGCGCCTCACGGGTCGCGCCAATGTCGTGCCACCCCGGGGCGGCACGCGCCGGCAGGGCGCTGCCGCCTCCCCCCCGTGCGACGGACGGGACGCCCGGAAGGCGCGATGGCTCCCAGTAGCCCGACGCCCTCGGCCGAACGGGCACCGCCGCCATTGCGCCTGCCGGGGTGACGGCGATGTGGCGCTTCTCCCCCTTCGACCGTGCGGCCCCGATCGGGATGGCGCCGGGCTTCGTGGCGCGCTCCATCGCGGTCGTGCGCGCAGCCGTGGCATGCGCGCGCTCCTGCTCCGCGGGCGCTCGCTGGGCGGCCTCGCGCTGCGCGGGTTCGCGTTGCGCGGGTTCGCGTCGCACGGGTTCCCTTTGCGCGGATTCGCGTTGCGCGAATTCGCGTGGCGCGGGCTCCCTCGGTGCAAGGCGCACCGGCGGCTCGGGCTCGTGAACGAACGACGCCACAGGGACCGTGGACTCGAGCGAGATCGCAATGTCGTGGTCGAGAATCGGGGTGGGCGAGCGCGGGGGCTCGCACCGTAGGATCTCGTCACGGCCGGCCGGTCCCCGATGCCTGATGTCTGCAGACCCGCCGCAGCACGCGCATCCCAGGCGCGGCGTCAGGTCGATCAGGACGTTCTCGTTCCCCAGCAGGTGCTCGGCCAACTCGGAGGAGAATGCATCGTCCGTGATTGTCACCAGGCGACGCTCCGGACTGCTCCTCTCAAGGATCTTTGGGGCCGGACACCCACCAGGAAGCGAGTAATGGCGCCGACGATCGGGCGGCACGATGGAATCGAAGACGGCAGGCTGCCGCTCGAGCGAGATGCCGCGGTTGGCCAACAGGTGCAAGAAATCGCGCGGGGCCACGCGCGTGTCGATCGACGGGTCACGCCCCTCCGGACATCCACCAATGAGCGTGATGCGCAACGCAACTTCCGGCTGCAGCGCGCGCAGGTAGCGCGCGGTGGCAACGGACGGCGCGACCGCCGAAATGAGGAACGGCGCGAGCTCATCACCCGTCGCCAGCAGGCGTGCGCGCAATGTGGGACAGGCGCAAAAGATCGCCGGCGCTCCTCCCCGGGCGGCGAGCGCGCGCAGTACATACTCCGCCACCACCTCTTCCCCCCAGCTGACAGGCACGACCAAGTCGTACCCACACGCGAGTATCGCGTGGGCCAGCTGCATCGGCCCGGCGGGAAGCGCCGCAAGGACCGCGTCATTGCCGACGATGGCGACCTCGTACGGGCGCGCCAGACTGTCGGCCAAGGGGGGGGACGACATCACGGTGGGGCGGGCGAGCAAACGAGCTCAACGATTAACTAAGGAACGTGAATATGCCGAGCCTGTCCAGATAATTCGTCCGGTATATTCTGCCCATGTCGCCGCCGCGCATGCCTCCGGATCTCCTCCCCCCGCTCACGCCCGCCGAGTACCTGCGATACGGGCGCCAGATTTCCCTCCCGGCCTTTGGTGAGGAGGGGCAACGCCGCCTGCGGGCGAGTCGTGTTCTGCTGATAGGTGCCGGGGGACTGGGATCGCCGGCCGCGATCTATCTCGCTGCAGCCGGGGTCGGGTCGTTGACGATTGTCGATTTTGACCGTGTGGAGATCTCGAATCTCCATCGCCAGCCGCTGTTCGGTGAATCGGCGGTCGGAAGCGCGAAGGTCGATGCGGCGCGGGCCAGGCTGTCAGACCTCAACCCGCACGTCCAGATCGAGGTGGTCAACGACAAACTGTTGTCCCAGAATGCTTTAGAGCTAGTCGCGGCGAGCGATGTGGTGGTCGATGGGAGCGACAACTTCCCCACCAGGTATCTGGTCAACGATGCGTGCGTCCTCACCGGGCGCCCCAACGTCTATGCTTCCGTCCTTCGCTTCGACGGACAGCTTTCGGTCCTTGCCACTCCTGACGGTCCCTGCTACCGCTGCCTCTTTCCAGAGCCGCCGCCGCCCGGGACGGTTCCGAGTTGCGCGGAAGCGGGGGTCCTTGGCGTCCTTCCAGGGCTGATGGGAACCATGCAGGCGCTGGAAGCGATCAAGCTCCTGAGTGGGGTTGGCTCGGCTGCCATCGGACGCCTCTTGCTGGTCGACGCGCTGCGGCTCGAATTCCGCGCGATCGCCGTACGACGCGACCCGGCGTGTCCGGCGTGTGGGACCCGGACCCTTACGGGCCTCGTCGACTACGAGGATTTCTGCGGGGTCGCGGGAGGGTCCACGTCGGGCGTCGAGGTGGTAGGCGACCATGTAGCTGGCGACGATGGCGCGCGTGAATGGGAAGGTGTGCGCGAGCTGCAGCCGGCGGAGCTGGCGGCGCGACTCGCAGCGGGGGCGTCGCTCGCCGTGATCGACGTGCGTGAGTCGTGGGAGTGGAACATCGGCCACCTGGACGGTGCGCGGCATATTCCGCTCGGGACGTTCGCCCAGGCCGCGGCGACTCTCGACCGCACGCAGGAGACCGTCGTCTACTGTCACCACGGCGTGCGGTCGCTGGCCGCCGCCAGCTTCCTCGCTGAGCAGGGCTTCACGCGCCTGTGGAACCTGTCGGGAGGAATCGATCGCTATGCGATCGAGGCCGACCCGTCGATGCCGCGCTACTGAGCGGGTGATGGGGGGATTCGCAGTCACGGCGGCGGTTGGCGCCG
>DAIESF010000281.1 GCA_027346425.1 Gemmatimonadota bacterium
GCCGACCAGGAACTGCTGCCCCTTGATCAGGACCAACTTCCCGATCGGGTCCGACTGCCCGAAGAGCTGCTTGGACAGGGTGTCGTTCAGGATGGCGACGGAGGCGCCGTTGTCGTTCTCGGCGGCGGTAAAGTTGCGGCCCGGAAAGATGTCGCCCCCGTCCGTCTCCATCCAGCGCGGTCCGTAGCCCTCGAAATTGACCGACTCGAGGGTGTTGTTCTTGTAGCTGATCCCGCCGCTACCGAAGACCCAGGGGGTCGACGCATAGACCGAGGGGAGGCGCTCGATCAAGTGCCACTCGGTGATCGAGATGGGCGGGATGCGCCGGTCGGGGCAGCTCTCGTCGGTCCCGTCGCAACTGTTCATCCCCACGTTCTGGCGCCGCACCATGAACGAGTTGGCCCCGAACTCATCGAGGTCGGACTGGAACGAGCGAGTGATGCCGTGGATGGTGGCCGACATCGCAACCACGACGAAGACGCCCACGGCGACGCCGAGGATGGTAAGGGCGGCGCGCACCCGATTGGAGCGGATCGCATCGAGGGCGATGCTCACGCCCTCGAGCGCGGAGAGGACCCGGTCGGTGATGCGCACGGGCTACTCCTGGCGGAGGGCGGCGATGGGATCGAGCCGCGCGGCGCGGCTGGCCGGATACAGCCCGGCCACGATCCCGACGCCAGCGCCCAGCAGCACGGCCATCGGGATGGACCACGGGGCGACCCGGGCCGGGAGGGGCGAGACCGCCGCCACCACCTTCGCCATCCCGATGCCGAGGGCGATGCCTAACGCGGCACCCAGCACGCTGAGCGACGCCGATTCCACGAGGAACTGCCGCATGATGTCGCGCCGCTTGGCGCCCAGCGCCTTGCGGATCCCGATCTCCCGGGTGCGCTCGGCAACAGCGACGAGCATGATGTTCATGATCACGATCGCACCCACGATGAGGCCGATGGCGGGGAGCGCCGTGCCGAAGGCGACCATCTGCCCCTTGAGCTGCGCGAAGAAGGTGAGCGCCGACTCCGACGACTCGAGCGCGAAGTTGTCGGGGACCGCCGGTGCAAGGTGTCGCGACGAGCGCATCACGCTTCGCGCTTCCTCCATCGCGTCGGCAAGGAGCGCGGCGTTGGGCGCCTTGACCAGAAAGCCGTCGATGTCACCGCGGGGGTTGGTGATGCGCGAAATCGGCGAGGTCCAGGGGCCGATGGCCAGCCGGTCGAGCGAGAAGCCGAAGAGCGACCCCTGCTTTTCCAGCAGGCCCACGACGAGGTAGGGGACGCCACCGATGCGCAGTTCGCGCCCGAGCGGGTCGAGGGACGGGAAGAAGTGCTCGGCCACCTCGGTCCCGATCACCAGCACCTTGCTTCCGTACGAGACTTCCTGCGCCGTGAACGTGCGCCCCGCGGTGAGCTTGTACCCCTTGATGGCGACGTACGACTCCTCGGCCCCCACCGCTTGCACCTGCCGGGGGCGGTTGTACGGGGTGGAGGCGTAGGTGAAGGTCATGTTCTCGACCGATGCCAGCACCCCGGACGGGAGCGCGGGGCGCACCTGGTCGACGTCGCTCTTGTAGATGAGCGGGCGCCGCTGGTACTCGCGCCACGTGGCCTCGCTCACGTTCCCGAACTGCGCCTCGGGACGGCGGCGCAGGGTGAAGGAGTTCACGCCGAGCATCTTCCCGGCGAAATCCTCCTCCATGTACTTGCTCATCCCTTCGACGATGCTGACCACGGCGATCAGGAACATCACGCCGATCATCACTCCCAGCAGGGTGAAGAAGCTCTTCAGCTTCTGCACCCGGATCTGCGCGAACGCCAGCCGGACGGCTTCGAGGAAGGGCACGTGCGCTACGAAATGCCCATCGACTGCTTGAAGGCCGACCGGCGGTCGTCCGACGCGACAATGCCGTCACGCAGCACGACCACACGTCGCGCGTGGGCGGCGATGTCGGGCTCGTGCGTCACCATGATCACCGTCTGTCCCGAGTCGGCCAGATTTTCGAAGACGCGCATGATCTCCTCGGAGGTCTGCGAGTCGAGGTTCCCGGTCGGTTCGTCGGCGAGGAGGATGGACGGGTTGTTCACCAGAGCGCGAGCGATCGCCACGCGCTGGCGCTGCCCGCCGGACAGCTCGTTCGGACGATGCAGCATGCGGTGCTCCAGTTGCACCTGCTCGAGCGCATGCTTGGCCCGGCGCTTCCGCTCGTCCGACGAGATCCCGGCATACACCAGCGGAAGCTCGACGTTGTGCAGGGCGGTGGCGCGGGGGAGGAGGTTGAACGTCTGGAAGACGAAGCCGATCTCCTTGTTACGCACCCGCGCCAACTCGTCGTCGCTCATCCGCGACACGAGCGTGCCGTTGAGCCAGTACTCGCCGGCGGTCGGCGTGTCGAGGCAGCCGATCAGGTTCATCAGGGTCGACTTGCCCGACCCCGACGGTCCCATGATCGCCACGTACTCGTTGCGGCGGATGGCGAGGTCGACGCCGCGCAGGGCGCGCACAATCTCCCCCCCCATGTCGTACTCGCGCTTGAGGCCGCGCGTCACGATCACCCAGTCCTTCCCCGGCGTCGCGCCGGGGGCCTGGACCACCGCCTGACGCTCGGCGGTCGAGCTCAGCGAGTGCTCGCCGGTCGTGCTCAGCGTCGCGTCGGGTTGCTTGTCATTCACGATTTGGCTCCTGCGTCGGGCTTCTTCTCGACCTTCGGTTCCTTGACCAGCGCTCCATCCTTCAACTCACGGATGGCCTGGTAAGTGCCACCGACGATGCGCTCGCCGTCCTTCACCCCGGTAACGACCTCGAAGTACTTGTCGCCGGCAATCCCAACCTTAACGGGGCGGAACGTCACTTTGTTGTCGGTCCCGACCACGAAGACCCCTTCCACGTCCTTCTTCCCGACTTCCTTCTGCTTGGTCTGCCCCGGCACCCCGGCGGTGTCGGCGCCGATCGCCTCGTTCTCACGCACGGTGAGGGCGATGATCGGGATCGTGAGCACCGACTTGCGGGTGTCGGTCACGATCTTCGCCGTCGCCGAGAAGTCGGGGCGGGTCTCGGCGGGGGGATTCATGAGCTGGATCGTCACTTCATAGTCGATCGCCTGTTCTGTGCTGGTGGTCGCCGCCGCCTTCACCGAGCTGTTCGAGATCTCGACCACCTTCCCAAGGAAGGTCGTGTCGGGGAAGGCGTCGATCTGGATCACGGCCGAGTCGCCGAGGGAGATGCGCGCCACGTCGGTCTCGTCCACCTTCACCTTCGTCTCGAATACCGAGAGGTCGGCGATCGTCAGCAACGTCGCGGCGTCCTTGTTGAAGGTCCCGGGGACCGCCGTTTCGCCCTGCTCGACGGCGAGACGCGTGATCTTCCCGCTCATCGGCGCCAGGATCGTGGTGCGCGCCAGGTTGCTGCGCGCCTCGCGCAGCGAGGCCGATGACTGGTCGGCGTTCTGGCTGGCCGATTCGAGGAGCGCGGTGTTCACCTCGACCGCGGTCTTGAGCTGCTCGAGCGCCTCGTCTGAAATGAGCGCGGCGTTGGTCTTCCGAATCTCGAGCGAGCGCTCGTAGTTGCGCTGCGCCTGCTGCAGGTTGGCCCTGGCCTGGGCCACCGAGGCGCGGGCCGATGCCACGGCCGCCTCCGAGCGCTGCACCGCGGCCTGGTACTGCGCCGGGTCGATCTCGAGGAGGAACTGCCCCTTCTTGACGATCTCCCCTCCTTCACGGCCAGGCGCACGATGCGCCCGCTGATGTCGGCGGCGACATCGACCTTGGTGACGGGTTGCACCTGGCCGCTGGCGGTGACCGAGGCCACGAGGTCGCGCTTCTGCACCGTTTCGACGCGGACCTCGGTGGCCTTCTCACCCCGGCGGGCACGGGCCGCCACGACGCCGACCACCGCCGCAACCGCGACGATGCCCAGACCCCACTTCATGCGCTTGCTCATTGCGTTCGTCCTCGGTTATCGCAGGGGACGGCCGACCGCCGATTCGAGCGCGGCGAAGGCCTTGTGAAAGTCGTAAATGGCGTTGATGCGCTCCGTCTCGGCGCGCTCATAGTCGCTGCGCGCCTGCGTCACGTCCACGAAGGTGTTGGCGCCCACGCGGAAGCGCTCTTGCGCGAGGGCCAGCGCTTCGCGCGCTGCCACCGCGTTCTGTTCCTGCAGGCGGACCGTCTGGTACGCCGTCACCAGGTTGCGGTAGGCCGACGTCACGTCGGCCGTGAGCTTGAGTTCCTGCTCACGCACCCGGTAGCGCGCATCGTTGCGGCTCGCCGTGGCTTCCTGGATGCGCTGCTCGCGCGTGAAGCCGTCGAAGATGGGCAGCGAGATCTGCGCCGAGAGCTGCAACGGCGACCGCGTCATCTTGAAGGGGAACTGTGCGTTGGCGTCGCGCAGCGCGCTCGCCTGGGCGTCGGTGAAGACGATGGCCGCGCACTGCTGCAGGATGCTCGGGAGTCCGGCGCCGCGCCGCAGCGAATCCTGCGAGAGGCACGACCGCTGCGACGACAGGGCCGCCGCGCGGGCGCCGTCGATGCTCCCGTCGATGTTGCGCAGCTGCTGGGAGAAGCCGCTGACTCCGGAGCTGAGCGCCAGCGACGGAAAATAGGCCGAGCGGGCGCTCGCGACGCCGACTTCGCTGGCGCGCTCGCGCGAGCGCAGCGACACGAGCGCCGGATTGCCGTTCCTCGCCTGCTGCAGGAGCGACTCCAGCTGCACGGTCGGCTCGGCAATGGTGAGCGTGCTCGCCAGCGTCACCCCCGCCGGCTGCTCCACGCCGATCTGCTGAAAGAGGCGCAGCTTCTCGACCTCCACGCTGTTGCGCTCGCGGAGCACTGCCACCTGCTGCTGCCCAACCGCCACTTCGGCACGGCGGACATCGAGCGTCGTGGCCGCCCCCACCTGCTGGCGCGCACGCGCCAGCTCGAGCTGCGCCTGCGTGGAGCGGAGGAGCGTGTCCTGCAGCGACGCGCGCGCCTGCGCCTGCAATACGTTCAGGTACTGCGTGATGACCCCCGATCGAAGCGTCGCCTCGGCGCTCGTCATGTCCGACTCGGCGGCGTCGAGGTTGGCCTTCTGCTGCTTGCGTGCCATCCAGCTGGCGGCGCTGATCGCCAGGTCGACCCCCACGTCGGCGCTCGACGACAGCACGTCGGAGGTGGAGCCGAACGCCTGGCCGGCGAAGAACTGCTGGCGCCCTTCGCGATAGCTCGACCCGAAGGACGTTCGCACGGTGGGAAGGAGCTGCCCCTGCGCGGAGCGCAACGCCGCCGCGGCGCGCGTGCGGCTCGAGCCAGTCTGGAGGAACTGGGGGTTGTTTCGTACCGCCAGCTGAATGGCCTCATCGAGCGTGAGCACGGGACCGGTCGTCGGCGCCTGCGCCTGCACGGCGGGCGCGGTGGCGAGTACGAGCAGCGTGCAGATCAGTCGTCGCATGGATTGCCGGGTGCGTAAGGTTGGTGAGTCTGCTGGGTGTACGGCGGCTGGATCAGAACGGTTTCAGATCGTCCCGCGAAAAATGGCAACGCCCCGCACGAGGGCGGAGCGTTGGGGGGGCGCGCCAGTGGCCGGTGGGCCCGACGAAGCACCGATCCTACGGCGTCGGGGGGTCGTCGCGAAGTGCCACCAGGTTGCGCGAGGAGATCGCGACCTTCAGGACGCGTCCCTTGCCGTCGACCCACAAGTCTCGTGTCGCCCCGGACGGTTCGGTGAGGAGGAGGTGCCGGGCGTCGAGTTCCTTCGTTCCGATCGTCACCTTCTCGTTCCCCACCGTCGAGAGGCGCATGACCAGCTGCGTATTCCGCCGCGGCACGACGACCGCGATGCTCGTGACGGGGGCACGACGGGCCACGAAGTAGTACTGATGGAAGACGTCGTCGTCGAGGATGATCGCCCCGTCGGTGACGATGTACTCTTTGGCCGACTCCCCGCGCGCGTTGTTGATGCGGGCGCTCACTCGCCCGCGCGTGATCTTCCCGCTCCAGCGCTCGGTGCCCGAGGTCGTGCCTCGGCTCTCGATCTGGTAGTCCGACGGAGCCCCCATCGAGTCGGAGCGGAGCGCGGGAATGAGGCGGCGGTCGCCGAAGACGACCGTCGCGCGCGCGACGAATTCGAGCGCGCCGGTTCCGGTCGGCGTCCCTTCGATCCTGAAATCCTCGCGTCCCGTGCGCTGCCCGCCCACGGTGATCGTAAAGCTCCCCTGATCGATGATCTGGGCGCTCTGGGCGATAAGCTCCGGGGCCGCGACGGCGAGTGCGGCGACGAATCCGAGAAGTCGATGTGTCATGTCTTGAAAGATAGTACCCTGTCCGGTCAGACCCGTTCAGTCGGGCTCGCGGTCACTCCTTGGGTCCGGGCGGCGCCGGCGGCCGCGGCTGCCCCGGTCGCGGCGCTCGCGCCGTCTCAGTCCGTGGGGGGAGGGGAGAGGAGGACTCGTTCGCGAATCCTCGACCAGATTCGCGTGTAGATGGCGGCGCCGGTCTCGGCACTCGCCACCGACGGGCGCCCGACCGATCCGGCGCTCGCCGCGGGGATGCGAAGCGATTGCCGCCGGTATCGCCGCAGCGCATCCGGGGTGATCATATAGTCTTGCGCCAGATCCATCCGCACGAGGTGCGGTGCGAGGTGCAGCAGGAGCGACGTGTCCACTTCATCGCCGTGCAGCGGGCCCATATCACTCACCGTCAGGTCGGAGAGATCGATCGCCAGGATGTCCACGACCCTTACACGTGCCCACTTGGTGATGACCGTGGACAGCGCCTCCTGATGTCCTTCGTACCCGTGGGCGGTCAGGAAGATGAATTCGCGGATGCCTCCCGCTTCCCAGGCGTCGGTGAGGTCGTTGAGGGCGCGGAGGAGCGTCTTGCGGCGCAGCGTGGCATTGCCGGGAATCACCCGCTCGTGATGCGCGTTCACGCCGAACTCGACGGTCGGCGCGCGGAGGATCTGCATCTCGGCCGAGAGGTCGTCGGCCAGCGCTTCCACGATCAGCGTGTCGCACCCCATCGGGAGGTGGGGGCCGTGCTGTTCGCAGGTCCCGACCGGGATGATCAGGCGTGGATCGCGGGCGATGATGGCCGCCACGTCGCCGGGGCGAAGCTCCTTCAGGCGAAGCGGTGCAGGGTGTGGGACGGACGGGGAAGGAGGCATGACAGTGTCGTCGGGTAAGCGGTTCACCCTGGCCTGGTTGGTGGCAGCGGCTGGGGCGACCGTCCTCGGCGCGCTGTGGCTGCGCACGTGGGGCGAACCATATCTCATGGGCGCGACCGGAGCCATCGTCCTGGCGCTGGTGCTGACGGTCATCCTGGCCTCGCGAGGGATCCGGCGCGTCCCGGTCTGGCTGGCGACGGTGGTGCTGGCATGGTTCGCCGCGGACGGGTGGCTTGCAGCGGGATCGTTCCGCGCGATCGCCGGCGATTGGGCATCGTACGAGCGACTCCGCACGGCGCGGGCAGCGGCATCGTTCGCCGCGGTGCTGCGGGGCGATTTTGCGCGGCTGCAGAGCGCCGCGGAGCGCGCGCTCGACATCCCGGCGGAGCGGCAGGAGCGTTTTGGGGCGCTGGAGAACGCGCTCCCGTCGCCGTCGCTCGGCGAGGTCTCGGCGGTTGTGCTGGATGGCGCGCGCGCCACGACGTGGATGGGGCCGGTCCGGGTGGCGGTGGACTCGCTGGTGGCTCCGACCGGAGTCGTCTGGTCCGACTTTTACACGGTGGCCTACGCCACCGCCTCGCGAGGCGAGGCTCGTGCGGTCGTGATGCGGGTGCTGTCGGCCTCGCCTCCGGCCGATCGCCTGGCGCGGAGCCTCACGGCGACCGTGGCTGCGCGCGAGGACATCGCCCGCTTTGACCTCTCGCCCACGAAGGGCGAGGGTTTCACGCGCATGGTGCCGGAAGCGGCACCGGATCTCTGGGCGCGGAGTGCACCGCTCCGTGCCGGCGCGGCGCGGTTGCAGGTGGAGGAACGCGCGCGGCTGCACGGCGCGATCGCGCTGGCGCTGGCATTGCTGGGGGTGCTGGCTATCGCGTGGCGCCGGCCGGCACCGGTCTGGTGGCGCTTTGCCACGTTAGGCGTAGGGCTCGGGCTCGCCTGGTTCATGCCGCTCTCCGCGCTCTCGAACCGGACGGCGATCTTCGACCCGTCGTTCTACTACTCGCCGCGTGGCGGCCCCCTCACGGCAAGCGTGGGGGCATTGGCGCTCGCCGCGGCCATCGCCGTCCTGGCCGTCTTCGGACTGCATCGGCTGCGCGGGGGGCGGTGGGCGCGGGTCGTCGCCCCCGTCGTGGTCGTCCTGATATTGTCCGTGGGCCCCTTCCTGTTGCGCGACCTTGCGCGAGGAATTGCCCCACCGTCGCGGGGGATCCCTGCCACCCTGTGGCTGGCCTGGGAGGTGGCGCTCTTCCTCCCGGCGACGGCGTTTCTGCTGGCGGCAGGGGAGGCGGGGCGCCTCCTGCTGCGCGGGCGGTGGGGGCTCCCGACCCTTGTCGCACCGGTGCTGGCAGCGGCCGCGGCGGTGTCGGCCCCGATCCTCTGGGAAGCCCCGGGGGAGTGGCCGCGATGGTACCCGCTCGCGTGGATGGTGGCGATGGCGGCGCTGGCCCTCGCGCGGCGCACGCGAGCGTTTGTCCTGCAGGCGTCGTTCGTCGCCGCCTGCGGCGCGGTCACCCTCGTGTGGGGGCAGGTGGCACGCGCGCGGGTGGAGCTCGCCGAGCGCGACGTGAGCGGGTTGGGGGTTTCGGACGTCGAGACCCAGCGCCTCCTGGAGCGTTTCGCCGACGACCTCGCGCGAGCCCCCGTCCCCCGGACACGCGTCGATCTCCTGCGCCTGTACGTCGCCTCCGACCTGGCTGCCTCGGGAAACCCGATGGAGCTGGCGACGTGGGGGGCCGACTCCACCGCCCCTGAGGCGGAGCTGATGGTCGCCGACGTCGAGCGACGCCCGGAAGGGGAGCGTTCCATCGTGGCCGAGGTGCGGGCCACTGGGCGCACCGTGGTGCGCGAGGCGGCGTCGACGCAGGGGGTGCAGTTGGTGCTGGCGGCCCCCGTCGATTCCGGGCGCATCGTCTCGGTCGTCGTGTCGCCGCGGACGCGCCTCATCGGCGACGATCCCTTCGCCGCCCTGTTGGGGCTCGAAGTCCCGACGATGGTCGAGCCCCCATATCGCCTCGCCGTGGCGTCACTGGCGCGCGACGCCGGGCTCGACGCCCCGCCCCGCTGGGAGCGCATCGGCGATGAATTGCACGGCGATTGGCGGATTGGTGGCATGCGCGGCTACGTACGCGCCCACGTCGAGGTGGAGCTGCGCTCGCTCGACGCCCTGGTGCAGCGCGGTGCGCTCCTCGTCCTGATCGACATCGCCGTGCTGGCCCTGCTGTGGACGCTCGCCGCCGCCGCCGACGGCGCCCTCTGGCGCTGGGCCCGCGTGCGGGTGCGACGCTGGCGGTCGAGCTATCGCACGCGCCTTACCTTCGCCCTGTTCGGCGCCTTCGTCCTTCCCGCTGCCGCCTTCACGACCTGGACCTACCGCCGGCTGCAAGACGAAGACCGGCTGTCGCGCGAGCTCCTGGTGAGCGAGACGCTGCGCGCAGTGGCAGCGACCAGTGACGTGGGCCGGCTGGCCGAGGAGGGCGACCGACTCGACACCCCGCTCTTCCTCTACAGCGGGGCGCGCCTCACGCGCTCGAGCGACGACCTGTACGACGCCCTCGTCCCGCTCGGCCGCTACCTCGATCCTGTCGCGGCGCAGCGGGTGGCGTTCGGCGACGGGGTCGCGGCCAACCGCCGGCTCACCGTGGGCGGGGTGACGACGCTCGTCGGCTATCGCGTCCTGATGGACACGCGCAACGAGCGGATCATCCTTGCCGCTCCGGCGCGGCGCAGCGAACTCACGCTCGAGCGGCAGCGCAACGATCTTGGCGTCCTCGTCGCCTTTGCCACGGCACTGGGAGCGCTGGCCGCGCTCTGGCTCAGCGGGGTGGTGGCACGCGGATTTGCTGCCCCGATCGGCGCGCTGCGCGCCGCGGCGATCGACGTGGCCAGCGGGGAGCGCACGCTCCCTTCGCTTGGCTCGCTCCCCCCGTACGAGTTCCGCCCGGTCTACTCGGCGTTCCGGCAAATGGCCACCGACCTCGGGGCATCGCGAACCGCGCTGGAGGAGGCGCAGCGGCGCACCGAGGCCGTGCTGCGCAACGTGGCCAGCGGCGTGATTGCCTGCGAGCGCGACGGCACGGTCACGTTGGCCAACGCCCAGGCCGAGCGCATTCTGGGGCGGGTGGTGGCGCCGGGCGATACGCTGGAGCGGCTCGGAGTCTCGGCGCTGCACATGCAGCTGACGGAGTTCGCGCGCGACGGCGCGCGCGGTGACGATCACGACTTCGCGGTCGAGCACCGCGGTCGCCAGCTGCGCGCCCGTTTGACCCGGCTGGCGCGCGGCGGTGGTGGTGTGGTGCTCACCATCGACGACGTCACCGACCTGGCGCGCGCGCAGCGCGTCTTTGCCTGGGGCGAGATGGCGCGCCAGGTGGCGCATGAGATCAAGAATCCGCTCACTCCGATCCGCCTGGGCGTCCAGCACCTCCGGCGGGCGCGCGCCGATCGCCGGGAGGACTTCGACGCGATACTCGAGCGCAACGTGACGCGCATCCTGTCCGAGATCGACCGCCTCGACGAGATCGCGCGCACCTTTTCCAAGTTTGGCACCGCCCCGGGCGAGCGAGACGCGGGCGTGCCGACCGACGTCGGTGCGGTCGTGCGCGACGTGGTGGCGCTCGAACGAATGGGCGACTCGGGGGTGGAGTGGGCGGTGGAGGGAGGCGAGGGAGGGGAGGGGGCGCCGTTGCTCGCCGTCTCCCGCCCCGACGAACTCCGCGAAGTCCTCCTGAACCTCCTGGAGAACGCCCGGCACGCCAACGCCACACGGGTGGTGGCGCGCACCCGGCGCGAGGGGGACCGGATCACCGTCGAGGTGCAGGACAATGGTGACGGGATCGACCGCGAGGTCCTCCCGCGGGTCTTCGAACCGCATTTCTCGACTCGGACCAGTGGAAGCGGGCTCGGGCTGGCCATCTCCAAGCGCCTGGTGGACTCCTGGGGTGGGTCGATCCAGCTCGCAGCGGCCGGTCCGCGTGGCACAATCGTGCGCGTGACGCTGGTTCCGGCGGCGTCTTCGTAACAGCTTTCGCCCATGTCCTCGACCCCCTTCGACGGCGTGCGGGCGGTGCGGCCGCAGTCGCCGGCGCACGACATCCCCAATCGCGTCTCGTACGAGCTCCCGCTGCACCTGCGCAGCTGGGATCTCCCGCCCGAGTGGGCGTGGGGGAGCGAGGGGGTCTTCATGGAGCATCGCCATTACCAGGAGGTCCGCGACGCCCTGGGGCGCTCGCTCTCGCTGGTGAGTGCTCCCGACCCTGCTCATATCGGGTGGCTGGCGCGCGAGGCGCGCTACCTCGCCCACCGCAACCACCCGGCGATTCCCACCACGTACCACTACTGGGCCCCGCACGCGCAGAGCAATCGCGGGCCGGGCTACCTGCGGCGCTGGATTTCGTCGGAAACGATCGGGGCACGGGTTCGGCGCACCGGTCCGGAGGACATCCCCGCGGTCATGCGGATGATTCGCGCGGTCGGTTCGACGCTGGCGTATCTGCACGACTCCGGGCAGACGCACGGGAGCCTCTCTCCCGAGGTGGTGTGGGCGGCGCCGTCCGGGCGATTCTGGGTGCTGGGATGGCAGTGGGCGATGCCGCGGCAGGAGGTCCCGGACGGCTACCTCCCCGACCGTCGCTGGACTCCCATGCCGCCGGAGTGGGCCGACGGGGAATGGTCGCCGTCTCTCGCCTCGGACCAGTGGCAGCTGGCGGCCACCTGTTTCATGGCGCTCACCGGCGAGCTGCCTCGCGCGCACGAGGTTCCTCCGGTGCGCCTCCTGCGCC
>DAIESF010000428.1 GCA_027346425.1 Gemmatimonadota bacterium
TCGCCGAGGAGTCGACCCGCGCGCAGCCAGGCGAGGGCGAAGAGCGCCTGGTGGTTGCTGATGAAGGCGTAATCCTCGTCCGATCGCCCGGCGAAGGCGCAGGCGCGATGCACCGAGTCGGCCGCGCGCGATCGCAACGCATCCGCGAGTGCGTCCCCGAGCCGGTCCACGAGCGTGGCGACCGTGTACGCCATCGCGAGCGTGACACCGTGGTCCTGCGTGTACGGACCAACGGTGTCGAACGCGCCGTTGCGGTGCTGGCGTCCGAGCAGCGCCTCGAGGCCGCCCGACAGCCAGGCGAGCAATGATGCATTGCCTGCATAGGGGTTGTCCGCGAACGGTCGCTGGTGAAGCCACGACAGCGGGAGGAGCCCGAACTGCAGCATGTTGATGGGGAAGTCGCGGAACTTCCACGCCCAGTGGTCGCGGTCGAAGCTCCCCCACGTCGGGGAGAGCGGCTCGCGGTCCAGCTGGCCGAGCAGGCGCGGGGCGGCCTCGAGGATGAAGCGCCGGTACGGCGGCTCGCTGCCTGACGAGTGCTCCGTCGACGTCGCGGTGTCGGTCACGCGTCCTCGCTGTAGCGTCTCACGTAGTAGCGCATCTCGAGCCCCTGCGCCTTCGCCGTCCCGACCGCCCTGGCTCCGCGGCGCTGGAGGAAGGCGTTGATCTGCGGGTTGTCGGGACGCACGACGCCGTACCACGCGTCACAGCGCACCGCCCGCATGTGCGATTCCATCTGGTCGAAGAGCTGGGCCGCGACCTTTCCGCCGACTCGTTGCTCGAACGCCGGGGTGCGTGCCTCCGGTTCCACCCCGGCAACGATCCACCACCCCGACACGCCGTCGAGGAAGGAGAGGTGCTCCCCGCCCATGTAGCGCGCATTGCTGGCGAAGGCGCCGATCGTGGACGGTCGCCGGAGGAGGGTACGCGCGGCCGCCAGCGCAAGGCGGACCGGATGCCGCCGGACAAGGTGACGAAAGACGGAGTCCTTGTCGATCGCGTAGACCGAGAAGCCGATCACGCGTCCGTCGAGCCGGGCCACGAGGCAGCGGATGCCAGGGTTGTCGAGGTTGAGCGTGTAGAAGGCGTCGGCCAGGAAGTCAGCGCCCAGTGTGGCGATCGAGTGGCCGTTGACGACCGGGTCGCCGAAGAGGGCGTGGTGCAACGTGGCGACGGCCGGAATGTCCTCGCGTCGCATCGGGGTGATCTCGAACGCAGCCGGCGTCGCGGACACGGTGAGACCGGACGGCGCGAGTGCATCGCTCGACGCGGCGTCCAGTTGCCGTTCCCGCTCGATGAACGCGTCGTGGATTTCGCGAGGGGTCATGCCACGTAGGGAGTGGTCGAAGTTCCGCTCGGCGAACTGCGTGAGCCAGGGGCCGTAGCGAGGATAGAAGTCGGCGTTCATGCCGCGCGAGTGATAGTCGACGACGACGATCCCGCGCGTCGCGCGCGCCACGTCGAGCAGCTGGCGGGCGGCCGCTTCGGGATCGGTGATGCCGTTCTTCGCCAGCCGGCGGTCGAAATGGTCGTCCATCCACGCCGGGGGGAGCTGCACGATCGGGAGCACCTCGCGACGCCCCGGATGGAAGGGGCGAAAGGGGTGGCAGGTGCCCCGTCGGAATCCGGGGTAGTACTCCAGCCCCAGCGACGAATCATAGCGCAGCCCGGCCTGGGCGTGGCGGCGGAGTGTCTCGTTGGGGGCGTCGGGGTCGAGGTGCCAATAGTGGTGGCGGTTGCCGGCACATTCCACCTGCGCCGCCTCGGCAATCCGTTGCACCTCACGGCGGAGGACGTCGGCGCTGCGATGCGCATGATATGAGGCGTGGAGCCCGATCTCGCACCCCGCGTCGCGCAACTCGGCGAACAGGCGCTGGAAGCGCGGGGTGCGCACATCGTAGAAATCGTCGGGGGTTCCCATGGCATACTGCAGCAGCGACCCTTGGCGCGCCATGAAGTAGAAGCACGGGCGCGTTCCGTATCGCGCGGCGAGCGTCACCCACTCCATGAAGGTCCAGAAGTGGCTGCGCCCGGTCGCCACCCGTGCGGCCAGCCCCAGCCCCGTCGCGCCGCGCTGCTGCAGCACGCGCAGCACCTCGATGGGACGGATGAGTTCCGGGTAGTCCACGTCGTGCGAGAAGGCGAAGGCGAAACGCGACGCCTCGCTCTCCCACGCCCATGGCACCGCGCGCGTTCCTGCGCGATCGAGCCATTCGCGCCACTGTGCGGCGTACAGCGACACGAGCGGACGGGCGAGGAGCGCGTCGCGCACGAGGGGAGAGTCGCCGAGGTCGAGGTCGTCGAAACGGGAGCGCGGATAGCTCGGCTCCGCTGCTCCCGTCAGGAGCCAGTAGGTCGCGAAGACGACGTCGCAGGGATAGGCGACGTGGTGCTCCTCACGAATGGCACTGCCGAAGGTCTCCCCGGGAAAGGTGAGGAATGGGACCCCGAGGGCCTCACGCGAGGCTCCCGGAATTCGCGCCGGCGCTGAGGCATATGCCCACGGCACGGCGGGGATGCGAACGGTAGCGGTGACATCCGTGCGCGGCCCATAGTAGACATCCGCACGCGCGCCGTCGGTGAACCATTCGAGGTGCGTGGAGAACCCGGCCGTGTGCGCCAGCGTCCGAAGCGCGTACCGGACCTCCTCGAACGATCCCCGCATGGCGGGATCGATGGCGATGACGATCGGTTCAGCGCGTGCGGGTGCCATGCAGTGCCGGGTCGGGGCGAGGGGAGCAGCGTGGAAGCCACACCCAAGGTAGAGTTCGTCCGGTCCGGCAGCATCTGCCGGAGCGTGAAGTACGTGCCGTCGGCGCGTGACGCGCGGCGCCCCGCGCCGTCCGGCTCGACAGCAGGAACGCCGCTTGCAAGGACTGCACCCACTCCTCTTCGATCCACATTTTCCCCCCGCCAGTGAACCGCCGATCGACCGTCCAGATTCAGTCGCCTGACCGTGCGTGCGTGGGGATGGAAGGAGGGAAGCGTGATGGCCGCTTCAGGGGCGCGCAGTGGGCGGCGGGTCGCCGCGCCGGTCGCGCCCGATGATCGCGCCTTCGGCGACGCTCCGGCGCGGTTCACCCGTCGGCTGGTTTCTCCTGCTCGTGGCTGGGCAGTGGGCGGTTCTGTCGCTCATCAAGTCGGGGCCGGAAGTCACCTATCCCCACCTCCAGTTCTCGCGCTTCGCCGAGTGGCCGCATGCCGCGGCGACGGTGGTGCTCCTCGTGCAGCTGGCGGCAGTCCTCTGGGGGATGCGCGGGGCGTGGGAGCGCGTCGTCGCCTGGGTGCGTCAGACGATCCCGATGCCGCTGCTCGTGGTGGGTGGCGGGGTGCTGGCCGGGCTCAGCGCGGTTGCCTCGCGCGATCCCCGCCTGTACGCCGGAGAACTCGTCCTGGCGACGGCGTTGCAGCTCCTGGCGCTGTTGACGGTGGTGCTCCTGGCGCGCGCCCTCGACGATGCCGCGGTGCGGCGTGCCAGCGCCTGGGTGGGGCGCGTGTTCGGCGACGCGGGGACTCCCCAGCCTGGGCGCTTCCTCGATCCGTTCGCGCTCGCCTGCGCCACGGCGGTGCTGGTGGCCTGCAGCTTCCTCGCCCTGGTCGTGTACGAGGGGGTGCCGCACGTCCCCGACGAGATCGTGTATCTCCTGCACGCGCGGTACCTGGCCGAGGGGTTCTTGCAACTGCCGGCCCCGCCGGTGGCGGGGGCGTTCGATGTCGACCTGGTCTACTTCGACGCCACGCGGCGCTTCTCGCCTGTCCCGCCGGGATGGCCGGCGATACTCGCCGTGGGGGTGCGGGCGGGGGTCCCCTGGCTGGCGAACCCGCTGCTCAGCGCCCTCTGCATCCTCCTCGTGCACAAGCTCGTGCGGCACTACGAGTCTCCCCGCACGGCGCGGCTGCTCACCCTCCTCCTTGCCGTGTCGCCGTGGTTCCTCTTCCTCGGCATGAGCCTCATGACGCACACCGCGACCCTGGCGTGCGCGCTGGCGGCTGCGCTGGGGATCGCGACGGCACGTGAGCGGAGCGCAGCGCTTCCTGCTCTCGCCGCCGGTGTCTGCGTGGGGATCGTGAGCCTCATCCGCCCGCTGGAGGGATTGGCGGTCGCCCTGGTGCTCGGCGTCTGGTCGCTCACCGCGCGCCATCGATGGTTCCGCCTCCTCCCCAGCGCGGCGCTGACGGCGGCTACCGTCGCCACGGCTGCCCTCACGCTTCCGTACAACGCGGCGTTGACCGGGTCGGCGCGACGGTTCCCGATCATGATGTACGTCGACAAGTACTACGCCCCCGGTGCGAACGACATGGGGTTCGGCCCCAATCGCGGGATGGGATGGAGCGGGCTCGATCCGTTCCCTGGGCACGGGCTGCGCGACGTCGTCGTCAACTCGATGCTCAACGGGGCGGCGCTCAATCTCGAGATGCTGGGATGGGCGACGGGGTCACTCGTCCTCGCCGTCGCCCTCCTCTGCTCGCGCCGCGTGCGCCGCGTGGACTGGGCGATGGTGGCGATCGTGGCGCTGGTGGCGGGGTTGCACGCCTTCTACTGGTTCAGCGGCGGCCCCGACTTCGCCGCCCGTTACTGGTATCTCGTCATCATCCCGCTGCTCGCGCTCGTCGCCCGCGCCCCGGCCGCGCTGTTCGGCGAGGGAACGCCGTCAGCTGCACGGGCCCACGTGGCCGTGCTCGCCCTGAGCGCGAGCGCCATGCTTTCGTGGATGCCGTGGCGATCGGTGGACAAGTATCACGGCTATCGACGTATGTCAGCCGACATGCGGACGTTCCGCTCGTCGCATGCGTTGGGGCGGTCGCTCGTCCTGATCCGCGGGCGCCGCCACCCCGACTATCACGAGGCCGCGCTCGAGAACCCGCTCGACCTGACCGACGCGACGCGAACCATCTTCGCCTGGGACCGCAGCGCCGCCGTGCGCCGTGCCACGGTCGCCGCCTATCCCGATCGCCCGGTCTACATCGTCGACGGGCCGACCATCACCGGCCACGGATTCCGCGTGGCCGCCGGGCCGCTCCCGCCGGGATCGCTCGCCCCCGAAATGCCGAGTTCGTTCGATTTTCCGCAGGTCGTGGACCACGGCCCTCCCGCAGAAGCACCGCGGAGAACGCCGTGACGCTGGCCACCGGGTCGGGACGACCGTCGCTCTCGATCGTGATCGTGCGCTTCGCCGGAGGCGAGGCGATCGAGCGGACGCTCGAAGCGCTCGCCGCGCAGGAGGTGCTCGCGGGGGGTGAGGTGATCGTCGCCCACCGCTCCGGCGACGCTCCGTCTCGTGAGCTGCAAGATCGCTTTCCCTGGGTGCAATGGGTCTCCGGGAGTGCCGACGCGTCGCCGGCGCAGCTGCGGACGATTGGAGTGACGGCGTCGCGTGGTGTGATCGTCGCGTGCACCGAGGATCACTGCATCCCGGCCCCCGACTGGTGCCCCCGAATGCGCGAGGCGCACGCCAGGGGCGCGACGGTCGTCGGTGGGGCCATCGACAAGGCCGAACCTGCGGATGGCGCGGCGTGGGCGGCATATCTCCTCGACTACGCGCGCTACATGTCACCGCTCACCGCCGGTCCCGCAGCGTATGCCAGCGACTGCAACGTCTCATACGATCGCGACGCACTCGATAGGGTCGCCGAGAGCTGGCGCGAGGAGTTCCACGAGACGACCGTTCACTGGGCGCTCGAGCGCGCGGGCGTGCGCCTGCAGCTGGATCCGTCCATCGTGGTCTTCCAGCACCGCGCGGTGCGGCTCGCGGAGTGGCTTCCCGAGCGCCGCGAGCACGGGCGCATCTTCGCGCGCACGCGCAACGCCGGCGCATCGTCCCTGGCGCGGATCCGCTTCGCACTGGCGACTCTTGCCCTCCCGCCCGTAATCGTGCTGCGCGTCGTGCAGCGGTTGCGCGCTCGTGGCGCGCTCGGGCGCGTCCCGACAGCTACCTGGCTGCCGCTCGTGCGTGCCGCGATGGCGTGGTCGGCGGGCGAACGGCGCGGCTACCTCACCGGGCGATGATGATGTCCACGACGGCCGGAACACAGGTGAACGGGCGCCGTGCCGCCGACTGGTCGGCGCTGGGCGTGGTGTGTCCGCTGTGCCATAGTGAACTGGGCGATGCGGGCATCGCGGCGCTCGCCTGTACGGTGTGCGGTGCGACGTGGCCGGTGACGTGTGGCATCCCCGACCTGAGGACGATCGGCGATCCCTACCTCAGCGTTGCCGACGACGCCGCGGCGGCCACCGCGCTCGCTGCCCGCGCGGGGGCAACCCCGTTCGGCGCCCTGTATGCCGCGTACTATGAAGGCAACGCACAAGTCTCGGCGGACCAGGTGGCCCGCTTCACGCACGGTGTCCTCGCTGCGGCCGAACGCGCGTCGGCATCGGTGGCCACGTGGGGGGAACTCGGCGGAACCATCGACCGCGACGAGCTCGTCCTCGACCTCGGGTGCGGAACCGCGCCGTTAGGCGTGGTACTGGCCGGCGAGGGCCACCGCGTGCTCGGCATCGACGCCGGCCTGCGCTGGCTCGTGCTGGCGCGCGCGCGCGCCGCCGAGCGCGGCGTTGACCTGCCGGTGGTGTGCGCCAACGCCGAGCGACTTCCGCTGCGCGCGGGGGCGGTGACCGCGACCGTGGGGGAATCCGTGCTGGAGAACCTCACCGACGCCGATGCGGGGATCGCCGAGGTGCGACGCGTCACCCGGCCGGGCGGCATCTTCGCCCTCACGACGCCCAATCGTCGCTCGATCGGTCCCGATCCGCACCTTGGGCTGCTGGCAGGCGGGTGGCGCTCGACCGGGGCACTTCGCGCGTACGCGCAACGCACGGGACAGATCATGCCTCGACGTCGCCTCTTCGGACCGGGAGAGCTGGTCGCCGCCCTGCGGGAGGGCGGATTCGCGGGGATCCGGGTCGCGCTCCCGCGATTCACCGACGCTCAACGACGCGGGCAGTCCCTCCCCGTCAACGTCGCGATCGCGGGTTATCACCTGTCACGGCGAGTCCCGGGGCTCCGATGGCTCGTCCTGCAAGTGGCCCCCACCATCGCCGTCGTCGGTCGGAGCACATGACGCGCGCCCCTTCTCCGTTCCGCTACACCCGGGCCCTGGTGCTGGGCGCCTCGGGCTTCATCGGGCACTGGGTGGCGCGCGCGCTCCGGGCACAGGGGGCACACCTGATGTGCGCCGTGCGCTCCGCCGACGGGGCGGAGTGCCTGACGCGCGAGCACCTGGGGGCGGTTATCGTCAGGCGCAATCTCGCCGACCTCGACGCGCTGGCGTCGTGGATCCCGGCGCTCCGCCCGTCGATCATCTTCAACCTCGCCGGTTACGGGGTGGATCGCAGTGAGCGCGATGCGTCGGAGGCCGACCGGATGAATCACGGGCTGGTGGAGGCGCTGGGGCGGGTGGTTGCGGCAATGCCGCGGGACGAGTGGCAAGGGATGCGCCTCATACATGTGGGCTCGGCGCTGGAGTACGGCGCCACGGGAGGGGTGCTGCACGAGTCGTCGACGTGCGCACCGACCACGACGTATGGCCGGACCAAGCTGGCGGGAACCCTTGCCCTGCGGCGCCTTGCTGCCGAGCATGGGCTCGAGGCATGCACTGCGCGGCTGTTCACGGTCTTCGGCCCCGGCGAGCACCCGGGGCGCCTCCTGCCGACCTTGCTCGAGGCCGCGGCCTCGGGGGGGAGCGTTCCGCTCAGCGCCGGGACGCAACGCCGCGACTTTGCCTACGTCGAGGACGTCGCCGAAGGGCTGTTGCGACTGGCGGTGAGCGACGCGAACCCCGGCGAGGTGGTGAACCTGGCGTCCGGTGCCATGCACAGCGTCCGGACCTTCGCCGAGACGGCGGCCAGCGTCGTCGGGATCGCCCCGGATCGACTCCAGTTTGGCGCGGTCCCGACACGGGCCGAGGAGATGTCACACGACGGCGTGTCGGTGCAGCGACTGCGGGAGCTGACGGCGTGGGCGCCGGACGACGACATCGCCGGCGGCGTGGCGCGCACGGTGGCGCGCCTGACCGAGGTCCGAATGCGCGGCGCGGACGGTGTCGCCTAACGACTGGCGGCGAGGGCGGGGGGTTCGGCGTTCATGCGACCGGTCACCGTCGTCTCCGGCGTTCCCATCAACAGGCGATCGACCGCTTCCACCCCCTGCATCGCGGAGTGGTCCTGGTTGGAGACTTCGTACTTCCAGGCGCCGAACCGCCCCCGGCTGAGGATTCCGCGCGACTCCAGCACGGGCTGCACCTGGTCGAGCACCTCGTCGCGCCCGAGCCATGGCGTCGGATAGCCGTAGGGGAGGCGACGGTGCCAGCGGGTGACGATCCGCGTGTCCTCCCCGATGAATCCCACGCGCCGGAAGCCGGCAATGACATCGTCGACGAGGCGAGACTGGTCCACCGGCTTGGCGGGCGATTCGCTCACCTCGGCCATGAGTGACCACTGCTCCCCGGGGCGCGCCACGTTGTTCGCCGAGTAGTTGGAGAACACCGTCACGCGATAGAACGGGGTCTCGCCTTCCGGGAAGTACATCCAGCACTTGGTGCGGAGCGCCTCGGGGGGCAGTCCCTCGAAGCCGACGCCAACGATGTGGCTCGACGAGTGCACGAACCGCTCGGCGAGCGGGCGCAATGCCGGGAGGTCGCTCGCCATGCGGAGCGTGCTGGCCAGCGGCATGGAGCTGATGAGCGCGTCGTAGCGCTCGGTCGAGCAGTCGCTGAATTCCAGGCGCCGAGCGGCGGTGTCGATCGCGACGACGGTGCGTCCCAGGAGGATGCGCTCCTGGGGAAGCTGGTCGGCGAGCGACTGCCAGATGGCGCCGGTCCCGCCCCGCTGCGGAAAGCGGAACTTCGCGTTCGGCCCCCAGCTCACGTCGTCGCGGCGCAGCACCAGGTTGCGCAGCACGCGCGCGAGGTCGACGGTGGCCACGCGCTCGCCCATCCAGGTGGTCCCCATCGCGTGGGGCTCATACGCCCACACCTTGAAGTTGTAGGGGAGCATGAACACGTCGCACAACCCGCGCCCGAAGGAGCGTTGCAGCCACTCGGCGAAGTTGGCGGGCGGGGCGGCGGTGGGGGCGCGGTGGATCTCGACGAGCCCCTCGAGGCAGCGCACGAGGTCGTCGTCGGGGAGGCGCCAGATGTTGTTCTGGAACGGGTAGGGGACCCACCGCTCGCGCATCCAGACCCACGCTTCGCGTTCGTGCTCGAACCAGGCGTCGCCTAACGCCTGTTCCATCATCCGGTCGAAATAGCGGTAGTGCGAGAAGAGCACGTGCCCGCCGAGGTCCCAGGTGAACCCGGCCTCGTCGACCACTGACAGGGAGAGCCCGCCGGCGCGCTCGGCGGCGTCGACGAGGAGCCAGTCGTGGTGGCCGTGCTCGGCCAGGCGCCAGGCGGCGCCGAGACCGGTGGGGCCGGCGCCCAGGACGATGATGCGCATGGTCAGCGGGCGGTGGCGAGGAGTGCGCCCCGGAAGTCGAGCAACTGGCGGAGCGCGCGCGCGCAGAACTTCACCAGCTTCCACCGCCGGATGGAGACCGTCCCGGTTTCCCGGTCCTTGTGGGTCACGTCGAGGTAGGCGATGTCGTAGCCACGCTTGGCGGCGAAGACCGCCAGGAACAACGACGGGGCCAGCGTCCCCTCGGGAATGAGGCGACGGGCGTCCTCCCACAGCGATCGCCGCAGGAGCTTGTACGGGACATTGGCGTCGTACAGTTGCACGCCGAACAGCATCGCCAGGCTCTTCCGGATGACGACGGTGAGCACCTTCCGCAGGTCGGCATCGTGCCGGACGCGACGCACGCCGAACGCGGCATCCTTGCCCGCCATGGCCGCGTCCCAGAACGGGGCGAACTCCTCGAGCGGGATCTGGTTGTCGCTGTCCACGAGGAAGACGTACTCGCCGCGCGCCGCCGAAAGCCCGGTCATGATCGCCGGGCCGTGCCCGCCATTGGGCTTGTGGACCACCCGCACGCGAGGGTCGAGCGCGGCGATCGCGTCGAGGATCGATCCGGTGTTGTCGCGCGACCCGTCGTTGACGACCACCAGTTCCGACCGGGGAACGCGATCGAGGACGTTGCTCCTGACGGCGTCCACCGCGGCATGGATCCCATCGGCCTCGTTGTAGGCCGGCATCACGACACTGAGGCGCATCTTGTCAGGGCTCACGATTCACGTTCCACGGTGTAGCGCCAGAGTCGCTTGGCGTTCGGCCAGTCGGCCAGGGGGCGAAGGGTCAGTCCGGAGGGGACGATCGGGAGCATCAGGCTGTCGGAGACGGCGCGCGAGGGGAACACCCCCCACAGCTCGTCGCCCGCCGTGACGGGGAGCGGCGCCCTGACTTCGCGCAGGTGGTTCATCCCGACGGTCGTCACCACCGCGCCGCCCTTCGCCATGCGCCAGACGCGTCCGAACTCCGGGCCCGGCTCATTGCCGAGCATCGTCATGCCGGCCACCTGTGCGAAGTAATGCAGCTCGTTTCCATAGGCGGGATTTGTCACGATCACCACGCGCTGCCCGCGGCGGGTTCCCGCCGCAAGCGTGTCGAACATGAGCGAGAGTGATCGCTCCACCTCGTTCCATGGGGCGAAGCGCGGCGGTGACCACCATCGCCGCTCGCGATCGGGACGCAACACCAGCGACTTGTAGAGGAGGGCTCCGGTATACACCGGGCCATCATCGGAATCGAGGACGGCCTCGGTGAGCCAGCTCCGGCGCCTAGCGGGGGAGAAATCACTGAGGCCGGTGAACAGGTGCGCGAAGACGAGGGGGAGCACCACCGCCCAGCTCACCGTGCGCGGCCACCCTGCGCGGGCCAGCGAGCCGCGCACTCCCACCGCCGCCGCGACGCACAGCGGCGGCATGAGCTGCATGAGATACCGCGCCGTCGTGCTGTTCGTGAAGTAGAACGCCACGAACGGGAGCATCCACACGCCCAGCACCGCCAGCAGCAACGGGCGGCCTCGTTGCAGGTCGCGCGCGCCGGCGGCGGCCATCAGCAGCGGGACCGGCGACATGCCGAACACGAGGAACTCGACGAACCGCGTCGTGATGGGCCGCTCGCTGT
>DAIESF010000430.1 GCA_027346425.1 Gemmatimonadota bacterium
CCAGGCGCACCAGCTCGGCGTCGGCCCCGCCTTTTCCCGCCACCGACGTCACGAGGAGGAGCGAGAGCCACTTGTGCAGCTCGGTGCGTCCCACGAGACGGACCGCATGCACGATCGACGCGATCCCGCGCCCCCCCAGCGATGCCGCGTTCACCGAGCGCAGGAGCTTGTAGGTGAGCGAGACGTCGCCACGAAACGCCTCCTCGATGGCGCCATCCGTGGCGTTGGGGTCGCGCAGGAGGTTCATCAGGCGCAGGATGGTCAGCTGCCCCGCCGAGAGGTCCCGGTGCGCCAGCGTCTCCGGCCGACTGAAATAGTACCCCTGGAATAACCGGTAGCCTAACTCTGCGCAGCGGCTGTGCACCGCCTGCGTCTCCACACGCTCGGCCAGGATCATGCCGCCGTACGGCGCCACCCGGGCATGCATCTCGCCGAGCGCCACGGCATCGCGGCCAAGCACGTCGAGCTTGACGATCCTGGCCAGGCGCAACAGCGGCACGAACGCCGGGGAGTACTCGAAGTCGTCCAGCGCCAGGGTGTACCCCGCCCCGACCAGCGCCTCACAGGCGGCGATCACCTCCGCGTCGGGGACCACGCTTTCCAGCAGCTCGACGACCACCGCCCGCGGGTCGAAGAGCTGGTGCATCCCCCGCATCAACATGTCCCGCGTGAAGTTGATGAAGGCCCTCTGCCCGTGCGTGATCCGGTCGAGCCCGATGTTGAGGAAAGTATGGACCAGGACCTCCGACGCCATCACGTCGGCGGTGGCCCCGTCGGCCACCGTCACCCCTCCGGTGCGGCGGTACAGGAGCTCGTAGCCGTGCAGCTCACCGCGATGGTCGAAGATCGGCTGGCGCGCGACGAAGACGTCGACCAGCGACGTGGTGGTGGTCGCTTCCAGCGGCAGTACGGTGGTCACGGGGCCTCACGATGGCGGGGAGTGCGCTCCCCCCGTGGAGGCGTCCGCCAGCGTCGGACGCCTCCAGGGGGCTGCTCGGAGTATCGACCGATCGGGCGCTCGACTTGTATTGGCCTCCCGCCAGCGTTAGCCTTCCCTCTTCCCCGACCTGTCCGTGGCCAGCGCCACTGCGGCGCGTAGGGGTTCCGCGCGAGTAGCTCAGCTGGATAGAGCGTCGGCCTCCGGAGCCGAAGGTCGTGGGTTCGAATCCCGCCTCGCGCACTTGCACCAAGGGAGATCGGGGAGCCCCAGCAGTGTCCCGGGCTCCCCCTTTTCACACCGAGCCCCGCCCCCCGGTGTGTGGAAATCGGTCGAGTCCCCCGCCTCGCGTGGACATAGTCGAACTCAAGCAGAAGTCCGTCGCCGAACTCATCGAGCTGGCCTCGGAGCTGGACGTCAAGGAGACGTCGGGCCTGCGGAAGCAGGACCTGATCTTTCGCATCGAACAGCGCCTCCTCGACCAGAAGCTGGTCCTGCATGCTGAAGGGGTGCTCGAAATCCTCGCCGAAGGGTACGGGTTCCTGCGCAGCCAGGACTGGAGCTACCTCAACGGCCCAGACGACATCTACGTCTCGCCGTCGCAGATCAAGCGCTTCGACCTCCGTACCGGCGACACGATCCTCGGCGAGGTCCGTCCCCCCAAGCAGTGGGAACGCTTCCTCGCTCTGCTCAAGGTCGACCTCGTCAACGGCGCGGCACCCGACCCGTCGCAGCCGCGGCTCATCTTCGACAACCTGCGCCCGCGGTATCCCGACCAGCGCCTTCGCCTGGAGAACGGCGACCTTTCCATGCGCGTCGTCGATCTCGTGGCACCGATCGGCAAGGGGCAGCGCGGGCTGATCGTCGCCCCGCCGCGCGCGGGGAAGACGATCCTCATGCAGAAGATGGCCAACGCCATCTCCGAGAATCACCCGGAAGTGACGCTCATCGTCCTCCTGATCGACGAGCGCCCGGAAGAGGTCACCGACTTCCACGAGTCGGTCCCCAAGGCGGAGGTGATCAGCTCAACCTTCGACGAGCCCGCGGACCGCCACGTGCAAGTGGCAGAGATGGTGATCGAGAAGGCCAAGCGACTGGTCGAGAGCGGCAAGGACGTCGTCATCCTCCTCGACTCCATCACGCGCCTCGCGCGCGCGCACAACGCGGTCATTCCGGTGTCGGGGAAGATCATGTCCGGCGGGCTCGACGCCTCGGCGATGCAGAAGCCGAAGCGTTTCTTCGGGTCGGCGCGCAAGATCGACGACGGCGGGTCGCTCACCATCATCGCCACCGCGCTCATTGAGACTGGGTCGCGCATGGACGAGGTGATCTTCGAGGAATTCAAGGGGACCGGGAACATGGAGTTGGTCCTGAGCCGCGACATCGCCAATCG
>DAIESF010000433.1 GCA_027346425.1 Gemmatimonadota bacterium
TGAAACGAACGCTAGTTGGAGGTCCCACCCCCCTCAAGGGCGACAGCAGTACCCATCACAGGGCGCCGGGCTCCCCCAGCGTGATCTGCGCGCACCCTCGAGTGGCATGGAGCACCGCCGCGCGCAATGCCTCGGCGCGCGGCATCGTCGACTGCGCGAGCTGGACGGTTCACTGTATGCCCGCGCCAGCCCACCCGTTCCCAGCTTCTCCCCACCGTAGTACCTGGTGACGATCGCCACGGCCTCACCAACTTCGCTGTGCATCAGGACCGTCAGCATGGGTCGTCCCGCGGTCCCATGCGGCTCGCCATCGTCGCTCAGCCCGATCTGGTTGGTGCTCCCCGGAGGGCCGGCAACGAACGCCCAGCAGTGGTGCGTGGCGTCGGTCATCTCGGCCGACACCTCGCGCACGACGCGTTGCACCTCGGCGGCCGATGCGGCGTTCGCCAGGGTGCAGGTGAAGCGGCTGCGCTCCACTTCGAGTTCACGGCGGTGGAGGCCGGCAGGGATGAGGTACCGGGAGTCGCCGCGCACGGATGCCGCGGAATCTACGGGATGCCGCCCGGCTCGCACCGCCTCCGCCGCCCGTGCGTCATCCTGTCGGCACCTCCCTGACAGCGTGAAATCCAATCGCCTGATGGCAGGATTTGCTTGTCTATATGACTATTCGGTTGAACAGTACGCGGCCGTCGCATGGATGGCCAACGCACCCCTGAGGGAGGAACCATGGCTCGCATCGTGATTCTGGGCGCTGGGACTGCAGGGACCATCATGGCGAATCGCCTTCGCCGGCGGTATGCCGCGGAGGTCGATAGGGGCGCCACGCAGGTTACCGTCATCGACCAGGATGACAAGCACATTTACCAGCCGGGACTGCTGTTCATCCCGTTCGGGATCTATCACCCCGAGGAGATCGTCCGGTCGCGCCGCGGACAGCTGCACGACAAGGTGGAGTATCGCGCGTCGGCCGTTCAACGGTTGCACCCGGATGCCAGGGAGGTCGAACTCTCCGATGGCGAGCGCGTTCCTTACGACGTCTGCATCATCGCCAGCGGGACGCGGATCGCGCCGGAGGAGACCGACGGGCTGACCGGGCCGGGGTGGAAGACGAAGATGTTCGACTTCTACACGCTTGAAGGGGCCACCGCCCTCGCCAATGCCTTCGCCAACTGGAAGGGGGGGCGCCTGGTGATCAACGTGGTCGAGATGCCGATCAAGTGCCCGGTCGCGCCGCTGGAGTTTTCGTTCCTGGCCGACTGGTTCTTCACGATGCGCGGGATCCGCGACAAGGTCGACATCACCTACGCCACTCCCCTCGACGGCGCCTTCACCAAGCCCGTCAGTGCGCGGGCCTTGGGGCACCTGCTCGAGGAGAAGCACGTGAACCTGGTGACCGAGTTCAGCGCCGGACGCGTGGACGGCGAGGCGGGGGTGCTGACGTCCTGGGACGAACGCGAGGTTCCGTTCGACATCCTCGTCAGCATCCCGCTGCACCAGGGGGCGGACTTCGTGAAGAACACGCCGGGGCTCGGCGACGACGCGGGCTTCGTGAAGACCGACCATCACACACTGCAGAGCAAGCTTACCCCATCGATCTTCGCCATCGGCGACGCCACCAACGTTCCCGCCTCGAAGGCGGGCTCGGTGGCGCACTTCGAGGGCGAGATCCTCGAGGAGAACATCGTGCGCTTCCTCGAAGGTGAGGCGCCGGAGCCGGCGTTCGACGGTCACGCCAACTGCTTCATCGAGACCGGCTTCGACAAGGCGCTCCTCATCGACTTCAACTACACCACCGAACCACTGCCCGGGAAGTTCCCGTTCGCCAAGATCGGGCCCATGACGCTGCTCGGCGAGAGCAAGTTCAACCACCTCGGGAAGATGGCCTTCAAGTGGATATACTGGAACATGCTGCTCCCCGGGCATGACATGCCCGGCATCAAGCCGCAAATGACGATGACCGGCAAGGACGTTCCCGCGACGGTCACCACCACCTAGCGCATTGGCTCACCGTCGGCGCCCCGGCGGGGCGCCGCAACCCCTCTCCCGTACGCACGAAGGCATACCATGACTACGATGACGACGATTGCCGGCGCGAACCTCTAAGTCGACGCGGAAGGCTATCTGCAGAAGCCCGAACAGTGGAACGAGGCGGTGGCCGAAGAACTCGCCGCCAAGGAAGGGATCACGCTGACCGATCGCCACTGGCTGGTGATCCGCTTCATGCGCCAGCGCTATCTCGACACCGGCGACGCCCCCACGATCCGCTCGCTGGGCAAGGAGTCCGGCGTCGACGTGAAGGAACTGTACAAGCTGTTCCCCAAGGGACCGGCCAAGCTCGCCTCGAAGCTCGGCGGTATTCCGAAGCCCCACGGTTGCATCTGACGCCCTCACCTGGAGCATCCAGTCATGTCCGACACAATTGAGAAGGTCTCCATCATCGTCTCGAAGGGCTCGTTCGAGGGCGTGTATCCCGCGCTCATCATGGCCAACGGCGCCCGGATGGAAGGGATCGAGGCCAACGTCTTCTTCACCTTCTTCGGGATGGACGCCATCAACAAGGCGCGCAACGAGCACTTGCTCGTGGCGACGGTGGGCAACCCCGGGCTGCATATCCCCACGATGGTGGGCGGCCTTCCCGGGATGGCATCGCTGGTAACGCATCAGATGGAGAAGAAGATGGAGGAACTCGACTTCCCGCCGATTCCCGAGTTCATCCAGCTGCTCGCGGACTCCGGGGCCAAGCTCTATGCCTGCAAAGCGTCCGTGGACATGTTCGACCTGAAGCGTGAGGACTTCCTCGATGACCTCGAGGGAATCATCACGGTGGGCGAGTTCTACAAACTTGCGGCTGGCGGACAGATCATCTTCACATGACGCATTCCGGCGATCTCGGCGCCGCCCCTTCGGGTGCGGCGCCAGCGGAGGGAGGGGGCGAGTTTCGCGTGACCCTCACCCTCGAAGAGGGGTATCGCTTCGACGTCGATCCCGGGCTCGATGGGGCTCGGCATTTCCACATCGACGAGACGCCGCCGTTGGGGGCCGGGGGCGACGCCAATCCGTCGCGCGTCCTCGCGTCGGCGATGGCCTCGTGTCTCGCGTCGTCGCTCCTCTTCTGCCTCCGCAAGGCGCGCATCACCGTGCGGAGCCTGCGCGTGGAAGCGCGCGGCACCCTCGTGCGCAATGAGCGGAAGCGTCTGCGCGTCGGCGGGCTCCACATCGAGCTCTTCCCCGAGATTGCGGCTGGCGACGAAGAGCGCATGAAGCGATGCCTCGAGATCTTCGAGGACTTCTGCGTCGTCACCGATAGCGTGCGTCGCGGAATCCCCGTGATCGTCGGCGTCGAGACCCACGCGAGCTGAGCGGGGACACGCCGACGGCTCGTTCGCCCGCCTGGCGCCGGGCGAACGAGCCGTCCTGGCGTCCAGCCCTCACCGCGGCGCGTGCACCTCGCTCATCAACCCGAGCAGGTTCCCCTCGGAATCGTGCAGGAACGCCATCCACAGTTCGTGGTCGGGCATCCGGGCCACCAGCTGCGGACCATGCACGAACGAGACACCGCGTGCCAGCAGCGCCTGATGCGTCGCTGGCAGGTCGTCCACCGCATAGTACAGCACCGACCCCGGCTGAAAGGCCTGCCCAGCTTCGGGCTCGGCGAGCATCAACCGCACCCCGCCACAGTCGAAGAAGGCGAGCTTGGGCGGCGCCTCGAACAGGAAGCGCAGCCCCAGGATGTCGCGGTAGAACGCCACTGCCCGGGCGATGTCCTGCGCGGGGATGGCGACCTGACCGATGCGTGAGAGGGAAACGTTGCGCTCGCTCATGCTGACTCCACGGATGCAGGGTGGACGCGCGGGACGGCGGCGGTGCTCAGAAGCGAGAACTAGCGCCGCATCCGTTCACGCTGTGCGGCGGCCTTCTCCACCAGCCGGCGCAGCTCCTTGATCGGCTCCGGAGCATCGTCGACCTGGAGGCGAAGCACCACGTCGTTGTTGAGCCAGACGCCGGCGCCCTTCTTCACGATCACCATCGCCGCCGACTGCATCCCGCGCGTGTCGCCGCCGGCCGCCTGCCCGGCCTCGAGTGCCGCCAGCAGGCGGAGCGACAGGTGCCCGGTCGTCTGCTCGAAGGCGGTGACCATCGCCGTCACCACTCCCTCGCCGGCGAGGATGTTCCCCTGTGCGGAACAGTATCGCCCCTGCCGGTCGCCTGCCCATGTCGTCGCCTTCGGCCCGGTGTAGGCGGCCACCTCGCCGGTGGCGTTCATCACCGCGAACTGACGGCCGTACTTGGTCCAGTCGTCGGGGCGGGGGTCCGGGTCGTCGTTCCAGACACGCTGCACCACGTCCTTAGGCGAAAGCCCGCTGCGCAGCAGGGTCAATGCCTGCGGTCCATAGCTCACGTCGACGATGGCTTGCGTGGCCACGACGCCGACGCCCGCCTCGGCCCAGAGCACACCATTTCCCACCGAGAACACGCGCAACTGCACCGCGCCGCCCACCTCGCCGGTCGCCGGGTCGTAGCCGAGGATGGAGAAGGTGGCAACCGGCGGCCACGGCAGACCGGCGTGCGACGGGGCCTGGCCCGCCGCGGTGCGCGCAAGGCACGCGGCGACGATGACGAGGAACGGGGCGCACGCGCGGCGCCGCGTGATGGTGAACATGTGTGAATCCTCACGTCGAAGGTCACGTGCCGCTCTCGAGTCGGCATCGGTGGAGGAATCATGGTCCCGGTTGCGCCTGTGCGGCTAGGGGCGCGCTCGTCATGGCGAGCGCGGCGGCCGACACGTTTCCGTGCGCCGCGGCCGGGAGGCGGCGCGTCGTGAGGCGCACCGTGTCGCTGCGCACGGTGTCGCCGCGCGCCGTGCGCGCGCCACACGCTCCCGGTACGCGCAGTCGGGAGTTGTGATCGCCCTGACCGTCGCGCATTTTTATGACATCGGCTCGATCCTTGATTGCGGGGGGGTGTCCTCCGCGGGAGAGTTCGCGAGGGTGGCGGAGTTGTCCTTTCGAGACGGGATCTGGGACCAGATCCGTCTGCGCGAAACCCGGTTTCACGAGCACGCTTATCTATTCGTGCTCGCGGCGCTGGAATTTCAGCAGGCTCGGCTCGCGGAACGGCGGCACATCGACGGGCGTGAGCTCGCCGGCGCCGCCCGTGACCTTGCCCTCGAGAAGTTCGGTGTCATGGCGCGAATGGTCCTGGAACATTGGGGCGTTAGGGCAACGGCGGATGTCGGTGACATCGTGTTCACGATGGTGGAGCTGGGACTTCTCATGAGCCAGCCGACCGACTCGCGCCTCGACTTTGTGAATGTGTTCGACTTCGATCAGGCATTCGAGCAGGCGTATCCCTGGAGCGCCGAGCACCTGGCCTGACCGCGCATCGCGACGGGCGATGCGCATGACTCTCACGCGCTTGGAGGCGCAGTGACCCAAAACATGGAATTCCCGCAATGCCAGAAGTGCGAGAAGGGCGTGCTTCTCCCCCTGAGCGACTACGGTCGGGACGGCGCTCCGATCACCTACAAGGCGTGGGTGTGCAGCAACCCGGAGTGCGGCTTCAACATCCGGATCGACAACGGCGAGATCAGCTTCGGGCGGACGGTCGGCCAGTCGCACAAGTAAGCGGTCGCGTGCCTCCGCGGTCACGGCCACTCCCATGACGGTGCGTGTCGTGACCGCCGATCAAGCCGCCGCGCGGGATGCGGCGGCGATTGGGGCGGGGGTGCCTTCCATGCAGTTGATGCGCCGCGCCGGTCTCGGCGCGGCGCGTGTTCTCCTCGAGCGCGCCGATGACCCGGCGCGGCGCGTTGCCGTCGTGTGCTGCGGCCCCGGCAACAACGGCGGCGACGGTTGGATCGTCGCAGCGGCGCTCGCCCGCGCCGGCTGCACGGTACACGTGCGCGAAGCGGGAGACGCACGAACCGTCGACGCTGCCACGGCTCGTGGGGCAGCCATCCCTCTTGTCTCGTTAGGCGAGCCCGCCGCTCCTCCAGACCTCGTGGTCGACGCCCTGCTGGGCACCGGGGCCCGCGGGGCGCTGCGGGGAGGTGTCGCCGAGTTGGCCGCGTACGTCAACGACGTCGGGGAGCGGGGGGCGACCGTCTACGCCCTCGATCTTCCCACGGGAGTGGACGCCACGACGGGCGACGTCGCAGAAGGGGCGGTGCGGGCCAACGTCACCGTCACGTTCGGGACCGTCAAGCGTGGCCAACTCATCGCGCGGTCGGCGTGCGGTGAAATCGTCGCCATCGACATCGGCCTGGGTTCCCATGCCGAGTTGGCCGACGGGGCGCCCGTCCTCGTCGACGAGCGGTGGGTCGCGTCCCGCATCCCTCCGCTGGCGGCGGAGGCGCACAAGGGGATTCGACGTCGGGTGCTCATCATCGGTGGCGATCGCGGGATGGCCGGCGCGGTCGCCCTCGCCGCGCGCGGCGCGCTGCGGTCGGGGGTGGGGATGGTCAAGCTCTGCGTCCACGAGGCGAGCCTGGCGCCGCTCCAGGGCGCTGTGCCCGAGGCGACAGCCGTCACCTGGCCGAGCGGCCCGCCCGATCGCGCGCTTGCCGAGTGGCCTCACGCCCTGCTGATCGGCCCTGGAATGGGCGGCGGGGATGAGGGGCGCGCCCGGGTGGCGGGCTGGCTCTCGGCGTGGAGCGGGCCGGTTGTCCTCGATGCAGATGCGCTGAACGCGTTCGCCGGCGACGAGTCGGCGCTCGGCGACCTCCTCGACGGTCGCCCGGCTATCGTGACGCCACACCCTCTCGAGTTCGCGCGCCTGATCGGCGTCGACCTCGATACCGTGCTCGACGAGCGCTTCGAGATCGGAGCGCGGTTGGCGCGCGCCCTTCACGCCGTGGTCCTCCTCAAGGGGGTGCCGACGGTGGTCACCGCTCCCGACGGCACGTCGGTCGTGAGCGCGCGAGGCACCCCCGCGCTGGGGACGGCGGGGAGCGGCGATATCCTCGGCGGGATCGCGGTGACGCTCCTCGCGCAGGCGGGCGACCCGTTCTCCGCCGCGGCGTGTGCGGCCTTCACCCATGGACGTGCGGGCGAACTCGCCAACGCCGGGCGGCCGGTGCGGGGGGTGACGCTGGACGACGTGGTGCGATCGCTTGGCTTGGCGTGGTCGCTGGTGTCGCCGCGTGGCGTCGACGTGCTGGCGCAGCTGCCGGCGGTTGGCGAAGCCTAACGAGGCCCGCGTGGAGCCTTCGCACATCGGCCTCGGCCCCGGGCGTGAGTTCGACCTCGTGCGCGCGATGCTCGCGCGCTGGCACGAGCTTGCCCGCGCGATCGGCGACGACGCGGCGGTGCTCGACATCCCCTCGGGGGAGCGCCTCGTCGTGAGCACCGATGCGTCGGTGGAAGGCGTGCACTTCCGGAGGGAGTGGCTCACCCTGCGCGAGTTCGGCTATCGCGCCACTGCGGCGGCCTTGAGCGACCTGGCGGCCATGGCAGCCGCACCACGCGGGATGTTGATCGCCCTGACCATTCCCGAGGCGTCCCTCGCGGAAGTCGAGGAGCTCGCCGATGGTATTGGCGATGCCGCGCGGATCACGGGAACGCCGATCGTCGGTGGCGATGTCACGCGCGGGCGGCAGCTCGCGGTGACGGTCACCGTGCTCGGTTCCACCGCGTCGCCGACTCGCCGCGACGCCGTGGCGCCGGGAGACATCATCTATGTGACCGGAGTGCTGGGGGGGCCGTCGGCTGCCCTGCGCGCGCTGGAGCAGGGGGAGACGCTGGAGCCTCTGGTGCGGGAGCGCTTCGCGCGACCGCGTCCGCGCCTGCAGGAGGCGCAGTGGCTCGCGCAACACGGGGTGCGCGCCCTCATCGATATCTCCGACGGCCTTGCATCGGAGCTGCAGCACCTGGCGGTGGCGAGCAGCGTCGAACTCCGCATCGACGCCGACCGGATCCCGGTGATGCGTGGCTGCTCCTGGTCCGACGCCGCACACGGCGGCGAGGAGTATGAGCTCGTCGTGGCCTCGGCGCAGTCGCTCGACGTCGATGCGTTCGCGCGCGCCTTCGCCCTCCCCCTCAGCGAGATTGGACGTGCGCGCCGAACCGAGATCCCGGCCGTTATCGCGCACCGTGCGGGGAGCGCGGAGCGCGTTGACCTCGGTGTGGGGCACGACCACTTTTCGTCGTGATGCGCGCGCTTCTCGTCGGCCTGACGTTCCTGCTTGCCACGCCCACAATCGGGGGGCTGGTCTTTCTCGCGGCTCTCCTGCGAATTCCCGACCGTGAAGGGGCGATCTACGACTGGGCGCCACGGGTCTGGGCTCGCCTGCTGCTGTGGGCCGGCGGCGTGCGATTGCACCTGCACAACGCCGAGCGTATCAGCCATGGCGCTGCCCGGATCTATGTCTCGAACCACGTATCGTGGTACGACGTCTTCGCGCTGGCCGCGGTCCTGCCGCGCAGCAAGTGGATCGCCAAGGCCGAGCTGGGGCGCATCCCCATATTCGGCCCGGCCGCCAGGGCGGCGGGGATGATCTTCATCGAGCGCAACAACCGGAAGGCCGCGTTCGCGCAGTACGAGAAGGCGGCGGAACGCATCAGGAAGGGGGCGTCGGTGATCGTCTGCCCCGAGGGGACGCGCGGCGATCGCTACGAGCTTCGCTCGTTCAAGAAGGGGCCTTTCGTCCTGGCGGTGGCGGCCGGCGTCCCCATCGTCCCGACGATCGTGCATGGGACCATTGCCGTGCATCCACGGGGAGCGTGGCGTGTACGCAGCGGCGACGTCCACGTTCATTTCCTCCAGGAAGTCGTCACCGAAGGGCATTCATACGAGGAGCGCAACGAACTCGCCCAGCTCACGTGGGACCGAATGGCCGACGCCTTCCGCGAGCACTACGGCATCGACAGCACGGCCCCCCGCGAGCGCGCGAACGCCGCCTTCGCCGAGTAGTCGCTGTCGTCACCCCCTCGCAGTCCGTAGTTTGTAGTACGCCGCAGGCCTCGTCTTCTCGTCTTCTCGTCTTCTCGTCTTCTCGACTTCTATCCCATCATGAGCACCATTCTCGACATCTACGCCCGCGAGATCCTCGATAGCCGGGGAAACCCGACGGTCGAAGTCGACGTCACCTTGCAGAGCGGTGCCGCGGGACGCGCCGCCGTCCCCAGCGGTGCCTCCACCGGCGAGCATGAGGCGCATGAACTGCGCGATGGCGATGCCAAGCGCTACCTGGGCAAGGGGGTGCAGCAGGCGGTCCAGAACGTGATCGAGAAGATCGGGCCGGCGCTGCGGGGCATGGATCCCTCCGAACAGGTGGAGATCGATCGCACCATGATCGACCTGGACGGAACTCCCAACAAGGGAAAGCTGGGGGCGAACGCGATCCTCGGCGTCTCGATGGCGGTGGCCCGCGCTGCGGCGGTCGAGAGCGGCCTCCCGCTGTATCGCTATCTCGGTGGTCCGTTGGCGCGCACAATGCCCGTTCCGCTCATGAACATCCTCAACGGCGGTGCGCACTCCACAAACACGGTCGACTTCCAGGAGTACATGATCGTCCCGGTCGGCGCCGAGAGCTTCGCCGATGCGCTACGCATGGGGGCCGAGGTCTTTCACTCGCTCAAGAAGGTGCTGGTCAAGCGCAAACTCTCGACCGGTGTTGGCGACGAAGGCGGATTTGCCCCCGACCTCAAGAGCGATGAAGAGGCGCTCAAGGTGGTCATCGAGGCGATCGAAGGGGCTGGGTACGCGCCGGGGACGGAAATCGCCCTCGCCTTCGATTGCGCCGCTTCCGAGCTGTTCGAGAAGAAGGGGAAGAAGTACACCTTCAAGAAGAGCGGCGCCGGAACCCGCGATGCCAAGGGGATGATCGAGCTCTATGCCAAGTGGCTGGACGAGTATCCGATCGTGTCGATCGAGGACGGGCTTGCCGAGGACGATTGGGACGGATGGGCCCTCCTGACCGCGCAGCTCGGTGATCGCGTGCAGCTGGTGGGCGACGACCTGTTCGTGACCAACACCGAGCGGCTTGCCAAAGGGATCGAGGGGGGGATCGGGAACTCGATCCTCATCAAGGTCAACCAGATCGGGACGCTGACCGAGACGCTCGAGTCGATCGAGATGGCGCGCGCGGCCGGGTATCTCTCGATCATCTCGCACCGCAGCGGCGAGACCGAGGACACCTTCATCGCCGATCTCGCGGTGGGGACGGGCGCCGGACAAATCAAGACGGGGAGCGCGTCGCGCACCGATCGCGTGGCCAAGTACAACCAGCTCCTGCGCATCGAAGAGCAGCTGGGCGACGTGGCCGAATATCCCGGCGGCGCCATCTACGGCCTCTGATCGCGCCCGTCGATGAAGCGCTTCCTGATCGCCCTGGGGCTCGTACTCGCCGTGTACTTCGCGGTGCAGGGCGGGGAGTACTCCACTGTCGACCTGGTGCGTCAGCGCGCGCAGGCGATTGCCTTGCGCGCGGCGGTCGATTCGCTCAAGCACGACGTCGACTCCCTCACACGGCTCAAGCGCAGGATCGCCACCGACTCGGCGCTGCAGGAGCGAATCGCCCGCGAGGTGAACGGGATGGTGCGCAGCGACAAGGAGCTCATCTACCGCTTCGTCGAACCGGGGAAGTCGGAGCAGTAGCGATCGCGACCATTCCCTTGACTTCACCCCTGCGCCGTCTAGATTCCGCCTTCCTGACGCGGGGTGGAGCAGCCTGGTAGCTCGTCGGGCTCATAACCCGAAGGTCGCGGGTTCAAATCCCGCCCCCGCTACTCTGCAGGACGAATACACACGCGGTCGGTGCCTTTGGGCGCCGACCGCGTTTTCGTTGAGACTGGTCAGGCGGATCAGTAGTTGCCGCCGAACCCTGCCAGCAGAAAGGTCGTGTGGACCCCGGAGGTCATGTAGGGGATCCCAATGCGCGCCGCGGCGCGGATCGCTGCCGTCAGCTGCGGATCGGGGGAGTCCACCGTCACACCGATGACTGGGGCGCCGACCCCGCTTCCCGCCCCGGGCCAGACTTCCCAGTCGAGCGTGTAGCTCGCCCGCTGGAAGGTGAAGCCATTCGGCAAGAGCGTCGTGAGCTCCGGAGGGACGGTCCCCGATCCCACCTCGGCGGGCCAGTTCTGTTTTTCCGTGTTGTAGTTGTACGCGGCCACGCGCACCGCCTGCACGTCCCCAACCACGGCGCGAGCCAGCGCTTGGCGACGCAGCTCGGTGTAGCGTGGAAAGCCCAGCCGGACGAGGAGCCCGAGCAGGACGAGGACGACCAGGAGCTCAGGGATCGAGAATCCTCGGCGTGCGCGCATCAGTGTCCCCGGGTGGCGATGATTTGCTCGCTCCCCTTGAGGAGCTCCTTGACCGGCTGTCGGGAGTCGTAGCGGAGCGATCCCCGGCTTCCCGGCATCGCGAGGGCGAAGACGGAGTCGGAGACCATGTGATACTGAATCCTCGAATCGCGCCCGACTCCCGCTTCGGCGAGGCTGCGCGGGAGGCGCCCCTGGGTGCTGCGAAAGTGCGCGACGCTCCTGGCGACGAAATAGAGGCTGACCCTAGCGCTCGCATTCTCCAGCTGCTGGGCACGCGCGGCCTGGGCGGCGGTCTCCGTCTCCGATTCGAACGAGGGGTATGGGGCAAACCAGGCGGCCAGGCAGAGCAGCGAGAGACCGATCACGAGCAGCTGGCGCATCTCCGGGCGAGCCGTGGCTGGCGCGGAGGCGACTGCCTCGCGGCGCTTCTCCTCCATGAACTCGTTGACCAGCGCTTGGACGGCCGCGTCGGAGCGGCCCGGCTGGGGCGAGGGGGGGGACGACATGGGTGGTCCTGGGGGACGGTGGAGCCGAACGGACGGGGGAAACGACGGAAGCGGTGCAGCCTGCATCACTAGGACGCGCGGCGCGCCCCGGCGTCAACGCCCCTATGACTCGCGGAGAAAGGTGGTTAGGTTACCCGTCCCTGAAGGACTCATGGCTGGGTAGCTCAGGTGGTTAGAGCACGGCACTCATAATGCCGGGGTCGCCGGTTCGAATCCGGCCCCAGCTATCTCGCGGGGCACCTCGACCATGAGTCGGGGTGCCCCGCTGCGTTTCCCTGCCGATTTCTAGCGACGGAACGGGATTCGCGGGATGGAGGAGGGGTAGTAATGTCCTCACTGCCGTACCGAACTCGAATCCCGGGCACCTCGCCATGAAGGATCGCCTCCGGCTGGCCCTCCTTGCCGCGCCACTCGTCCTTGCCCCTGCGGTGCACGGTCAGGCGGCGGCAGCTCGTGTATCGCACACCCCCTCACGGGGCGTGGCCGAGCTCCCTCGGACTCTCCCTCCGCTCCCGCGCGAGTTGGTCGCTCGGCGCTGTACGCGCTCGGTACGCGACGGGGGCGACCTGCAGGGCGCGCTCGACAAGGCGCGTGGCGGAGATGTGATCTGCCTCGCGCGCGGGGGGCGTTACGTGGGGAACTTCACGCTCCGCGGGCGGGCGGACACAGGATGGGTCGTCGTGCGGACCGAGTTGGCGGCGGGGGAGGGGCCGTCGGCGGGTGAGCGGGCACGCCCCTCGAAGAGCGGGGCGTTCGCCAAGGTCGTCGCGCGCCCGACCGACCTCGCGGGGAGCACGCTCCGGACGCTGCCGGGGGCTCGGCGGTGGTACCTCGCGTTGCTCGAGATCACGACGGACTCCACCGTGCGGCAGGGGCCGACTGCGCTCATCACCTTCGGTGGAGGCGAGTCGCGAGCGGCGGGGCGTGCTCCCACCGACCTCGTTCTCGACCGGGTCTACGCGCACGGGTGGCCTGCGCAGACGCTTCGCCGCTGCGTCGCGCTCAACAGCGACGCGACGGCGATCGTCGATTCGTGGCTCGACGAATGTCACGAGAAAGGGGCGGACTCGCAGGCCATCGTCAGCTGGGATGGCGCGGGGCCGTACCTGATCGAGAACAACACCCTGGCCGGGGCCGGCGAGAACCTCATGTTCGGCGGTGCCGACCCGCGCACGCCGGGGCTCAACCCAGCCGACATCGTCGTGCGCCGCAACCACATCGTGACTCCTCCGGAGTGGAAGGGGCGCTGGACCAAGAAGAACCTGGTGGAGACAAAGAACGTGCGGCGTCTCCTGCTCGAGGAGAATGTGCTGGACGGTTCCTGGGCCGATGGTCAGGACGGATGGGCGATCATTCTGAAGAGCGCCAACCAGAGCGGGAATTGTACGTGGTGCGTGACCGCCGACGTCGTCGTCAGGCGCAACCTCATCCGCAACGTGGGCGCGGGGATCAACGTCAACGGCCGGGGGGGCGACCGCCGGAACATCGACTCGCTGTCGCGACGCATCGAGGTGACCGAGAACTACGTCGAGCGCGTGGGCGTGGCGCCCTACCGCGGAGTGGGGCGGCTCCTCATGCTGCTGACGGGTGCCGACGAGGTGTTGATCGCGCAGAACACGCTGCTCTCTCCCCCCGAGGGCGACCTGGCGGCCGCCATCGTCCTCGATGCCCGCAATTCACCCTCGGCACGGCGCCTGGTGATGGAACGGAACGTGTTGAGCCGAGGGCGGTACGCGCTGGCCGGGTGCGGTACCCCTGACGTGATGATGGAGTGCCTCCCGTCGGGACGCGTGAGCGGCAACATACTTGTAGGGCCGTTCCGTCCGGGTGATCGCCTCATGCCCGGCTTCGCATCGGTCACGTCGGAAGCTGGCACCCTCGCCCGCGCGGGGGTCCCGCGCGCGACGGTCGAGCGGGCGACGGCGGGCGTCGTGGTTGCGCGGTGACCGGACGATGAACGCCCCCACACCGCCCGTGATCCTCGTCGACGAGAACGATCACGCCCTCGGGCTCGCGCCCAAGCTGGACGCCCACGAGTCGGGTGCCTTGCATCGCGCGGTCTCGGTCTTCGCGTTCGACGCGTTTGGGAGGTTGCTGCTGCAACGCCGCGCCCCCGGCAAGTATCACTCGGGCGGGTTGTGGTCCAACACTGCCTGTACCCATCCGCGTGTGGGTGAGTCCCCGGAAGCGGCGGCGCGTCGCTGCGTGCGCGAGGAGATGGGGGTCGAGTGCGCCGCGCTC
>DAIESF010000438.1 GCA_027346425.1 Gemmatimonadota bacterium
GACCAACCAGAACTCCGGTGGGATCCCCAATTGGCGCCCGGTGAACGGCGGGCGCGAGTTCGTCTGGTGGTCGGAGCGCGACGGATGGGGGCACCTCTACCTCGTGGATGGCGCGACCGGGGCGATCAAGAACCGCATCACCAGCGGCGACTGGATGGTGAGCGACCTGCTCTGGATCGACGAGGTGCAACGCTACGCCTACTTCTCGGCGCGCGGGCGTGAGGAGGGGCGCGACCCGTACTTCCGGCATCTCTATCGCGCGCGCCTCGACGGCTCGACGGTCGAGCTCCTGTCGCGGGAGGATGCCGACCACGAGATCACCGTTGCGCCTGGCGGCCGTTACCTGGTGGACGTGGTCGCCCGCCCGGAGCGCCCGCCGCTCTCGCTGCTGCGGCGCCTCGACGGGACGGTGGTGAAGGAGATCCAGGCCGCCGACATCTCGCGCCTCACGGCGGCCGGGTACCGGGCGCCGGAGCCGTTCACCGTGCGTGCGCGCGACGGCGTCACCGAGCTGCGCGGCCTCCTCTGGCGCCCCTCGCACTTCGACTCGACCCGCAGCTATCCCATCATCGACTACATCTATCCCGGCCCGCAGGTGGGGGCGATCGGGTCGCGCCAGTTCGCCGCCCGCCCCAACGGGAGCGCCAACGCTTTGGCCGAGCTGGGTTTCTTCGTGATGCAGGTCGATGCGTTAGGCAGCCCGGGACGCTCCAAGGCGTTCCATGACGCCTTCTATGGCAACATGGGCGACAATGGCCTCCCCGACCACGTCGCCTCCATCAAGCAGCTGGCGGCGCGCTACCCGCAGATCGACCTCGCACGCGTCGGGATCTACGGCCACTCCGGCGGCGGCTTCTCGGGGACCGACGCAATCCTTCGCTATCCCGACTTCTACAAGGTCGCCGTCTCGTCGGCCGGGAACCACGACAACCGCAGCTACGACTTCACCTGGGGGGAGAAGTACCAGGGGCTCTGGCGCAAGCTGAGCGACTCGGTCGACACCTTCGATGCGCAGTCCAACTGGCGAATGGCGAAGAACCTCAAGGGGAAGCTCCTCCTCGCCTACGGCACGCTCGACGACAACGTGCATCCCGTCGCGACACAGCTCCTCATCGACGAACTGATCAAGAACAACAAAGACTTCGAGCTCGTCGTAATGCCCAATCGCAACCACGGCTTCGCAGGCGAGGGCTACTGGGTTCGCCGCACGTGGGACTTCTTCGTGAAGAATCTGCTAGGAGTCGACCCCCCGCCACAGTTCGAGCTGAAGCCGCCGGCGCCATAGCGAGCGGAGGAAGCGCCCCCCTTGGCGGAACACCGCACGACAGAAGGATTCGAGAGGGGGAAGCGGCTTCGAAGTCCGAACCGCCGCCCCCTCCCGTTCGTTGAAGAAGTATCCAGGGCGCAGGAACCTCTACACGCGCAGCGCGGTAAGTCCCAAGCGCCCCTCCGCCGTACTCCCGTCTCCCGTCTACAGCCATGCTGACGAGAATCACCCCCGATCACCCTGTCCGCTCTTCCGAGATCACCAGCGAAACCCAGTACGAGAGTCGCCGCCAGTTCCTCGCGGAGGCGGGGCTCATCGGATTGGGCGTGGCGGGGATGGCCTTGGCGGCGCGGAACGCCGGCGCCCAGACTCCGCAGCAGGGGACCTCGATCGGCGGCGCCGAGCTCAAGCCCGAACTCACGCCGTGGGACGACGTCACCAGCTACAACAACTTCTATGAGTTCGGGACGCACAAGAGCGATCCCGCCGAGCACGCGACACGGTTTCGGACAAAACCCTGGACCGTGAAGGTCGAGGGGCTCGTCTCCAAGCCGGGGAGCTACTCCCTCGAGGACTTCATCAAGCCGCACAAGCTCGAGGAGCGCATCTACCGCCACCGCTGCGTGGAGGCGTGGTCGATGGTGATCCCGTGGCTCGGCTTCCCGATGGCTGACTTCATCAAGAGCGTGCAGCCGTTAGGCTCGGCGAAGTACGTCGAGTTCACCACGCTGCTCGACCCGCAGCAGATGCCGGGGCAGCGCTCGCCAGTCCTCGACTGGCCGTACGTGGAGGGGCTCCGCCTCGACGAGGCGATGAACCCGCTCACCATCTTCGCCGTGGGGGTCTACGGGAAGATGCTCCCGAACCAGAACGGGGCGCCGCTACGGCACGTGATCCCGTGGAAGTACGGCTTCAAGAGCTGCAAGTCGATCGTGAAGATCCGCTTCACCGAGGGCATGCCGAAGACGGCGTGGAGCGTGGCCAACCCGAGCGAGTACGGCTTCTTCGCCAATGTGAATCCCACCGTCGACCACCCGAGGTGGTCGCAGGCCAAGGAGCGCCGCATTGGCGAGTTCCGCCGGCGTGACACGTTGATGTTCAACGGCTACGCGCAGCAGGTGGCGTCGATGTACAGCGGGATGGACCTGCGCCGGAACTACTGAGCCGACTGGTGCGCCCCCCTCGCTGGCTCCCTGCGCTCGTCTTCGCGCTGGCGCTCGTCCCGTTCGTGTATGTCGTGGCGGCGATCGGCTCGGATTACTTCCAGGGGACGCGCTACCTCGGGTCGAACCCGATCAAGGAAGCGGAGCACTTCACCGGGAAGTGGGCGCTTCGCTTCCTCGCGCTCACCCTCGCCATCACCCCCGCCGTGCGCCTGCTGCGGCAGGGGTGGCTCATCCGCTACCGTCGGACGTTCGGGCTCTTCGCCTTCTTCTACGCCTGCACGCACCTCGCCATCTACGCAGTGCTCGACGTCGAACTCACGTGGAGCGACATGGTCGCCGACGTGGCCAAACGCCTCTACATCACGATCGGGATGACCGCCCTGACCCTGATGATCCCGCTGGCGGTGACATCGACCAAGGGGTGGATCCGGCGACTCGGCAACCGGCGGTGGAATGCCCTGCATCGCCTGGTCTATGCCTCCGCCGTCCTCGGGCTCGTCCACTACTGGATGTCGGTCAAGAAGGACATAACCGAGCCGGCGCTGTTCGGCTTGGTATTCGCTACCCTGCTGGGGTGGCGCGTGTGGAAGAGCTCGACTTCGAAGGGACGCGCTCCCGCGGTCGCCCCATCGAACGTCACGCAGGTCTGACGGCGCGAAAAAAGTCGGTCTTGACAGATCGGATTTGCTAATACGTATTAGCACCCCGTGAATCCACCGCCAAAGTCCACCCTTCACTCCACCACCGGAGCCGCCGCACGCCCTCTCGCGGCGCGCGCCACCGCGCACGATGTCGCCGCGCGCGCCGGGGTCTCACAGCCCACGGTCTCTCTGGTCCTCTCCGGGAATCCCAAGGCGCGCGTCTCCGCCGAGACTCGCTCGCGGGTGCTCCGAGCCGCCGAGGAGCTGGGGTATCGCCCCAACCTCCTTGCCCAGGGACTGGTGAGGCGGCGCTCCTTCGCACTCGGCGTCGTCGTCCCCGACCTCGCCAACCCGTTCTTCGCCGCGGTCGTCAGCGGCGCCGAGAAGGTCGCCGCCAGGGCCGGATACGCCGTGTTCCTCTGCGAAGCCGGCGAGACCTCGGCGGAGCACCATCTCGAGGCACTCAAGTCGCGGCAGATCGACGGAGTGATTCTCGACGCCGTCGGCGCTGCCGCCCTCACCGCCGAGTCGCTCTCCGGCATCAATGTCGTCCTCGTGGACGAGGCGCTGGACCAGTATCCGGCGATCGTGAGTGACGCCGAACAGGCGGGAGAACTCGCCGCACGTCACCTGTTGTCGCTCGGGCACCGCCAGCTCGCCTTCATTGGCCCGGCCGCTGATGCCAGCGCCTCCAGGCTTCGCGAACGCGGCTACACCCGGGCGTTGCGCGCCGCCGGAGTCCCCATCGCCTCGGAGTCGTTGCGCCGCGCAACCGCCACGGTGGGGGGCGGGATGATGGGAATGCGCGCCCTTCTTGCACTGCGTCCCCGCCCGACGGCGGTCTTCTGCGCGAATGACCTCGTCGCCT
>DAIESF010000458.1 GCA_027346425.1 Gemmatimonadota bacterium
GACATTCTCCTGCGGGAGCCCCATGTAGCGTTCCTGGTAGATCGTGTCGTAGAGCCGCTGGTCGGGAACCGGCGCCACCGACATCCCCACCTTGTAGAGGTCCGGCTCGCGGAACATCGCGTTGAGGGTGTTCGTCCCACCCCCGCTCCATCCCCAGATCGCCACGCGGCTCGTGTCCACATAGGCATGCGTCGCCGCGAAGGCCCGCAACGCCGCCGCCTGCTCCGCCGCCGTCGTCGCCCCTACCGCACCGTAGATCCCCTTCCGCCAGGCGCGCCCCTTGGGAGCCGGCGTCCCGCGCGTGTCGAAGCTCATCACCAGATACCCCTGGTCGGCGATCATCCGGTGGAAGAGCGCCCCCGCTCCGCCCCAGCGGTCGACCACCGTCTGCGAGGCCGGCTCGCCGTAGATCTGCACCAGCACCGGGTAGCGCTTCGTCGCGTCGAACCCCGCCGGGCGCATGACCCACCCGTCGATGGCGAGCCCCGCCGGCGTCTGCACCGTGAAGAACTCCGTCGCCGGTGCGCCTAACGCCGCCACCCGAGCGCGGAGCGCCGCGTTGTCCTCCAGCACCCGCACCACCTCGTGCGACGGGAGGCGGATGATCTCCGACCGGGGCGGCATGTCGGAGCGCGACACCGTGTGCACCGCCCACCGTCCGTCCGGTGCGATGTCGTAGCGGTGGGTCCCCGGCTGGTCGGCCGGCGTCACCCGTGTCGCCTTCCCGCCGCGCAGCGGGACACGATAGAGGTAGCTGCGCACCGCGTCGCCGGGCGAAGCCATCACGTACAACACGCCCCCTTTCTCGTCGATCCCTGCCAGGTCGACGTCGTGCGCCGCATCGGTCACCAGCCGCACGACCCCGTCCTTGCGGCTGACGGAATACACATGGCGCCATCCGTCGCGTTCGCTCTCCACCAACGCATACTTCCCCCCGCCCAGCCAGCGGATCGCCTGCACGTTCACCCACGCGCTGTCGCGATCGGTGAACAGCACCGTCCCCTTCCCCGTGCGCGCATCCCCCACCCAGAAGTCGTCCTGGTTCTGCTTCCGGTTGAGATGCTGCACCAGGATCGACGTCGAGTCGAGCCATTCGGTGGCCCCGATGTAGCTGGCGGCGGTATCGCCCACGACATCCATCCACGTCACCGCCCCCCCGGTCGGCGCCACCACGCCGAGCGTCACCCGCGAGTTGGTCGTCCCCGCCTTGGGATACGGGATCGGCATCGTGAACGGGTAGAGCGAGTCGGTGTTGTTGATCAGGAGAAAGTCGCGCACCGCCGAGGCGTCGAAGTGCCAGAAGAGAAGGCGCTTGCTGTCGGGACTCCACGCGAACGCCTGCCGGATCCCCAGCTCCTCCTCGTAGACCCAGTCCGACGTCCCGTTGATGCTCGTCCGCGACCCGTCCCGCGTAAGACGCGTGATCGTCCCGTCCCGCAGATCCTCGGCGTACAGGTCGTGCTCGCGCACGTACGCCACCCGCTGTCCGTCGGGCGAGAACGTCGCGAACATCAGCGACGACGGCGGTGCGTCTCCCCCGATCTGCTTCAGCGCGCCCGATGAGCGATCTAGCACCCAGTAGTCGCCCCGCGTGTTGAAGCGCCACACCTTCGTCGTGTTGGTGAAGACCAGGAGCTTCGTGTTGTCGTCCGACCAGGCGAAGCTCTGGAAGGCGAGCGGTTCCGTTGCCCCTGGCGGGGTGAGCTGCGCCGCCGTCACCAGCACCGTGCGCGCGTCGGTCGCCGTCTCGTGCCGCACGATCTCGCGCCCCTTCCCGGCCGGCGCGGGCTCCACCGTCAGGAACCCCTTCCCCCCGTCGACCCATCGCAACTGCCCCACCCCGCGGGCGCTGAATTCGGCGGAAAAGATGCGCGCCACCGTCAGGGAGTCACGGGGCGTGCCGCCGCTCCCCTGCGCCTCGAGCCGACCCAAGGCCAGCACGAGCAGGATGGCAGCTGCAAAACGCGCAACGGACCGCGTGAGTGACGGCGAACGGAAGATGCGACGCATGGCCTGACGCTCGGCTCGGGAGGGAGATGAAACAGGGCGCAGGAAGAATGAACCTCCCGCGCCCCCGCCGCCATGCACGCCAGCGATCGCCCCTATGGCCGCGCCCTTCCCCCTACACTTTCCGGAACGCCAACACCCCGTTCTGCCCCCCGAATCCGAACGAGTTGGAGATCGCGGCATCCACCCGCACCGCGCGCGCCACGTTCGGCACCACGTCCAGCGGAATCTCCTCGTCAGGCACCGCGTAGTTGATGGTCGGCGGCACCAGGTCGTGTTTCACCGTCAGCGCCGTCGCCGCCGCCTCGATGGCCCCCGCCGCGCCTAACGTGTGCCCGATCATCGACTTGTTCGAGCTCACCAGGGGCGGCGCGCCCCCAAAGAGCTTGAGAATCGCCTTCGCTTCACTCCGGTCGATGGCCGGCGTCGACGTCCCGTGCGCATTGATGTACTGCACCTCCCCCGGGACCATCCCCGCGTCGCGCAGCGCCAACTCCATCGCCTTCGCCGTCCACGTCGCCTCGGGATCGGGTTGCGCCAGCCCGAAGCCATCGGCCGTCGCTCCGAACCCCGCCACCTCGGCAATCGGCTCGGCGCCACGCGCCCGTGCATGCTCCAGCGTCTCCAGCACCAGCACCCCCGCCCCCTCCCCCATCACGAAACCATCGCGCTCCCTGTCGAATGGGCGGCTGGCGTGCGCGAAGTCGTCGTTCCGCTTCGACAGCGCCCCCATCGCCACATACCCGTTGAGCACGAACGGCGTCATGGTCGACTCCACCCCGCCGGCCAGCATCACGTCGGCCTGCCCCGCCCGCAGAAGCATCAGCGACATCCCGATCGAGTGCGCCCCGGTCGCGCACGCCGAAATGGCGGCGAAGTTGGGGCCGTGGATCCCCAGCGCGATCGCCACGTTCCCGGCCGGCATGTTGGGGATGACCTTGGGGACACAGAACGGGCTCACCCCCTTCGCCCCACGCTCGAGAAAGTTGCGGTGGTTCTCCTCGAGATCGTAATAGTCCCCCGCCGCCGTCCCCACGCAGCACCCCACACGCACCGTGTCCATGCTCGCGAGGTCGAGCCCGGCATCTTTCACTGCCTCCTGCGCCGCCACGACCGCCATCTGGGAGTTGCGCGCCATCCGCCCGGCCAGCTTGCGCGGCATGTGCGCCAGCGGGTCGAAGCCACGTACCTCGGCGGCAATCCGCGTCTGGTACGGCGACGCGTCGAATGCCGCGATCGGTGCAACCCCGGAGACCCCCTGGGTGAGGTCACTCCAGAAGCTCTCGCGGGTCGACCCGATAGAGGTCACCACCCCGATCCCTGTTACGACGATTGTTGGCTTTGCAGTCATCGACTCCCGTCATCCCACGCCTGGTTCAGTCCGAATTATCGCTGACCAGGCGTGGCATTTCCATCGCGCCCCCCCGCCGAATTGGCGCCCGCACTCGTCCCCCCTAACCGCTTGTGAATCGACGCCCCCTTCTCGACCGCCTGCTCAATCAGCGCGTCGATGTCCGCCGCCTCGGTCCGCAAGTTCACGATGCACGCTCGTAGCACGAAGCGGCCGCCAACGACCGCGTTCGACGGAAAGACGCGTCCCCCCAGTTGCAGCTCCGCCATCAGCTGCTCGTTCAGCCGATTCAGGTACGGTTCCGCCGAAGCGTCTCCGCGAAGTTCGCTGGGGACATAACGAAAGCAGGCGATCGAGAGGGCCGGCGCATGTCCGATCGGCTCGAGTTCAGGGTGAGCCGCCGCGCGATCGTACAAGTACCGGGCAAGCGCGACGTCGTGTGCGATGCGGCGCTCGTACGCCGCCCACCCATGCGCCAGGAGGGAAACCCAGATCTTGAGCGCATGAAAGCCGCGCGAGAACTGCGGGCCGAGTGCGTACAGGTCCACACCGCGCCCCGTGCGTTCCTTGTCCTCGTGCACGTAGCTCGGCTCGATGGCAAAGGCGTCGGCCAGCGTCTGCATGTCGCGCACCACAATCACCCCCCCCGAGTGCGGGGTGTAGAGCCACTTGTGCGGGTCGAATGCCACCGAATCGGCGCGCTCGATCCCGACAAAGAGCCCACGCAATGCATCGGTGAGCGCGGCGGCGCCGCCATACGCGCCATCCACGTGCAGCCAGAGCCCGAACTCGTCGCACACGTCGGCGATCGCCTCGAGCGGATCGATCGCCCCCGTCGAGACGGTCCCTGCCGTGGCAATCACCGCAACCGGCTTGCAGCCGTTCCGGATGTCGCGCGCGACCGCGGAGCGCAGCGCGTCGACACGCATCCGGAGGTCGTCGTCGCACGGCACGGCGCGCACGGCATCGCGTCCCACACCGAGCATGTCGGCAGCGCGAGTGTTGACATCGTGGACCTGCGCCGACGCATAGTAGGTGAGCGGCGGCCCGGAGCGCGTGCCGAGTTCCCGGATCGACCAACCGGCACGCGCATCACGCGCCGCCTTGAGCGCCACGAAGGCCGCCATCGCCCCTCCCGAGGTCACGTAGCCCCCCGCGGTCGCCGGCAACCCCAGCCGACTGGCGAACCATCGGCCGAGATGCAGCTCGATCTCCGTCGCCCCCGGCGAGAGTCGCCACCCGCCGACGTTCTGGTTGAGCGCCGAGGCAATCAGGTCCGCCGCCGCCCCCGGCACCGTGCCGGCCCCACTGATGTACGCCATGAACCCCGGGTGCCCCGTATACGTCGCGTGCTCGAACGCCAGCGTGCGCAACGACGCGATCAGCTCCTCGGGCGACACCGGCTCGTTAGGGACGTCGCGGGTCACCGACGCTCGCACCTCGGCCGCGGTCGCGCGACCGCCAACCGGCATCGAGGGGAGCCGCTCGAGCAGCTCGCCCCAGAGTGCCACCACTTCCGTTCCCAGGGAACGGGCGCGGTCCGCGTCCCAGGCGAAGTCGGCCACCGGCGTGGGTGGGACAATGTCACGCGGGAGCGTGCGCCCGCGTGTGAGGGCGTCGATAGGCATCGTGAGGTGACTCGTTAGGTGTGGATGTGGCGCGCCCGGGTCGGGCGCGCCACTGCGCGTTCAGCGGGAACCGCCAGCTCGCGGGGTATCCGCGGGATTGACGTACGTCATGGCGAACGGCCCCATCGCATGGACCTGCACCACCGTCACCCCCTGGGCTCTCACGTAGTGCGCGTGATTCGCCGGCGCCACCACGTAGCCGCCAGGGCCCAGCGTCATCATCCCCTTCGTCTCGAACTTCGCTCCCATCCCGACGTGCAGCGTCCCGCTCACCACGGTCACGTGCTCGTCGGTCGGGTGCGTGTGCGACGGAACCTTGTATCCATCGGGAAAGCGGAGTCGCACGGTGAAGAGGCCGGTGCCGCTGGGATCGCCGGACAGAACCGCGAACTGTGCACCTGCCGGGAACACGGCGGGAGCCGGCCCCCACTTGACCTCGGGGGGCATGGGGGCGTTGGAAGCGGCGGATGTTTGCGCCGACACAATCGGCGCTGCCAGCATGAGTAGCAGGGCGGTTGTCGTCGTGACTCGCATGTCGATGATCTCCGATTGATGACCTGTCCTGAATTCCGTCCGGCAGTGCCGGCGGCTTGCGTGAGGGACAGGATATCGGCGATCGGGAAGGGCGACTCCGTGGCGAATACGGGGATTTTCACGCCGAATACGGGGCGCCCCACCGCCTCAGCGGCGAGTGCGCCCCGTACCCGGCTCCTTGGTGACCAACCCCTGGTCCGCGGCCCACACGGCAATCTGCGCCCGGGAGGAAAAGCCGAGCTTGGCGAGCGCCGCCGCCACGTACCCCTCCACCGTGCGCTCGCCAATCCCCAGCTGGCGGGCGATCGCGCGATTCGACTTCCCCTGAGCCACCAGCGCTGCGGTGTCGCGCTCGCGACGAGTGAGCCCCCCGTATTCCGCCTTCGCCGCCTGGGCCACGGTGCGTTCCGGCGGCGGTGGTGCGATCCGGTCGACACCGGCGCGATACGCGGCGACCAGCACAGGCTCATCGAGTCCCGACACGAGCGCAGTGGCGGTCGCGCGCGCGGCATCGAACGCCCGTCGCGCCTCGCGACGGCGTCGTTCGCCCAAGTACGCAGCGCCCGCCGCGGCGTCGATGCGCCAGAGCAGCGGACGAGCCTCCTGTCGCGTCGCCCCCTCCCGCGCCGAGCCTAACGACGACGCGGCCTCGGGCCAGCGCTCCAACGCCGCCAGCGCCTGGGCGCGAAGGAGCGCGACCCGAGGGGTGCCCGTGTCGTCCAGCTCACCCAACACCTCCAGCGCCTCGGCCGGCGCCCCCGTCGCCAGCGCAACCTCACCCCGCGCCAGCGCGAGATGCCGCTCGCCGAGCGTCCGGCGCAGGCCATCCGCACCTTCGCCCCCCGCCGTCGATGGCACGACGGTGCGCTCGACCGCGTCGAGCACCTCCGTTGCCCTGGCGAGATCGCCCGCACGAGCGTGCGCGATCACCAGCGGCGCCCCGGTCCATCGAATCCAGATGGCCGAGGCAAGGCGGCGCGCGATGTCGTGCGCCGCCTCCAGCTGCGT
>DAIESF010000480.1 GCA_027346425.1 Gemmatimonadota bacterium
ACGTCGGGGACGTCCTCCAGGATCTCGAGCGCGATCGTCGCATTGCCAGCCATCACGTCGGGATCCGACACTGGGTGGATGAAGCGTCCGGCGAACTCCGCCGACCCGTGCTCGACCAGGAGCTGCCACCACTCGGCGAACGGGCGCCGCACGATGTGACCGCCGAGCCGCTCGACCGCTTTCGTCTTCGTGGCGGGGGCGTGATCGGGGACGACAACGGTGCACGACACCCCCATCGCTCGGGCGCACCACGCCACCCCTTGTGCCATGTTGCCGGCGCTCGCCGTCCACACACCAGCGCCTAACGACTCCCGGGCCATGGCCCGCATGGCATTGCCGGCGCCGCGCAGCTTGAACGAGCCAATGGGCTGCAGGTTCTCCAGCTTGAGGCGCACGTCGGGCAGCGCTGCATCGTGTCGCAGGGCAACGAGTGGCGTCCGCAGCGCCGTCCCGCGCAGCCGCTCACGGGCGGCGAGGATGTCGGCGAGCGGGATGATGGGAGGGAGCGTCATGGGGCCGGGCGCAGGCCGCCGAGCTCGATCCAGATCCCGACGCCGGTGGCGAGGGCACGATCGTAAATCAGGCGAGCGCTGGCGACGTCCTCCACGGCCAGCCCTAACGACTTGAAGAGCGTCCGTTGGGCGGCGTCGGTGCGCCCCGGCGCCCGGCCGAGGACGAGCTCGCCCAGCTCGCCACGGATGTGCGAGTTGTCGATCTCGCCCTCGTCACGAGGCATCAGGAAGTCGCCGGCCTCGTTCATCGCCGACTCGCGGCGATCGACGTACAGCAGCGACTGGACCACCGCCGCGCTGTCGAGCTCGCGCGCGGAGGCGATGGATGCCCCGACGGCGTTGATGTGCGCCCCGGGTGCGACCCACGCCCCGTGCAACACGGGGGCGCGTGACGAGGTCACGGTACAGATGACCTCGGCGCCGTGCACCGCCTCCTCTGCGGTGGCAAAGGGAATGACGTCGAGCGCGAAACGCGCACGCGCCCACTCGGCGAAGTGAACGCGACGTTCCTCGCTCCGGCTCCAGATCGCGACCCGTCGGATGGGGCGCACCGCACACATCGCCTCGAGGTGCGTCATGGCCTGCACCCCGGCGCCGAGGATCGCGAGGCGCGACGCGCCGGGATTGGCGAGGAGGCGCGTGGCGAGCCCCGAGACGGCGGCGGTGCGGATGGCGGTCACCGAACTCGCGTCGATGATGGCCAGCAGGCGCCCGTGGGTATCGTCGAAGTAGAGGATCACGCCCATGTGCGACTCGTACGGCGTGGCGTCGTTCCCCGGGAAGACGGTGATGACCTTGGCCCCGATGGCGTTGCCGAGGACTGCCGGCATGACGGCAAAGGCGTCGCGTCCCGAGTGGAGGCGGAGCACCTGGCGAAGCGGGAGGAGGGCGTCGCCCCGCGTGGTGGCGGCGAGCGCATCGGCCATGACGTCGATGCACTCCGCCATCGGGAGGAGGCGTTCGACATCGCCATGCGGAACGATGAGCGTGCGAGCGTCGGTCATGCAGCGATACTGGCGCGTTGCCTGCCCGGGCGAAAGGGTCACGAGCGCGCGCTTGCCGCCGCCCCCGGGATGTGGCAGAATCCCGGGGCGCCGCTCCGCGTGCGACGCGCACGGCCCCCCTTATTAGCCGGAGTCTTCGAATGCGCCAAGGAGTTTCCCGCCTCGCCCCCCTCGCCTCACTCTGCTGGCTTGCTGCCTGCGCGGGTGGCGGCGAGAAGGGTGCCCCTGCGACCAACGCCGCTGCATCGCCCCCGTCGGAACCGCCGGTCGTCACAATCGTCGCCAAGGACTTCGCGTTCGAGGGCCCCGATTCGATCACCGCCGGCATGGTGACCATCAAGCTGGTGAACCAGGGGCCCCAGCTACACCACGTGCAATTCGTGCGGCTGACGGAAGGGAAGACATACGACGAGTTCCTTGCCGCCCTCAAGGAGATGAAGCCGGGGACGCCGCTACCGAAGTGGATCCTGGACGTGGCAGGTCCCAACGCGCCGGTTCCCGGGGGGGAGCAGTCGCTGACCCAGGAATTGCAGCCGGGGACGTACGCCATGACTTGCTTCATCGACACGCCCGATCACGTACCACACGTGGCGAAGGGAATGGTCCACTCGCTCACCGTACTCCCGAACAACGCGCCGTCCGCGGCCGCTCCAGTGGCGGACGTGACGGTGAAGATGTCCGACTACCAGTGGGAGATCTCGCCCGTGATCACGTCGGGGAAGCACGTGATCAGGATCGAGAACACGGCGGCGCAGTCGCACGAGTTGTTCCTCGTGCAGCTGGCGCCGGGGAAGACGGCGCAGGATCTCATGAAGTGGAGTGAGACGTACCAGGGGCCGCCCCCGGGGAAGCCGATGGGAGGCATCACCGGGATGGCGACGGGTCAGGTGGCCTACCTCCCCGTCGATCTCGGCGCGGGTGAGTACCTCCTGATGTGCTTCCTCCCCGACGCCAAGGACGGGAAGCCGCACCTGGCGCACGGGATGATCAAGCAGCTGACGGTCAGTTGAGCGCGCGGGGCGCCGGCCCGAGTCGTCGGGCGCCACACGTGACCTCAGCTGCACAACGGGTCCCGGCGCATGCCGGGACCCGTTGTGCACCTGCCACAGGCCTCGCGGCTCAGACCACGAGGTTGAGCAGCCGCCCGGGGACGAAGATCACCTTGCGGAGCTCGCCGGTGACATACCTGGCGATCGACGGCTCGGCCAGCGCGGCGGCCAGCGCAGCATCCTGCGACACGTCGCGGGCAACGGTGACCGTCCCGCGCAGCTTGCCGTTCACCTGCACCGCCAGCTGCACCGACTCGTCGCGCGCCAGCTCGGCGTCGAAGGCCGGCCACCCGCTGTCGAAGACGCTCCGGGGATGGCCGAAGCGTTCCCACAACTCCTCGGCGATGTGCGGGGCAAACGGGGCGATCAGCTGCACCACCGGCTCCACCTCGCTCCGGTGCGGCGTGCGCTCGCCCTTCCGCAGCACGTTCATGTACTCCATCATCGCCGCGATCGCCGTGTTGTAGCTCAGGCGCGGCACGTCATGCGTGACCTTGGCGATCGTCTGGTGGAGCTTGCGGATCACCCCCGCGTCGGGGGTGCCGTCGCTGGTGGCGAGTGTGGCCGCCAGCCACAACCGGTCGAGGAAGCGCTTCACGCCGCTGATCCCTGCATCGCGGAAGTCACCCCCTTCCTCGTAGGGGCCGAGGAACATCAGGTAGGTGCGGAACGAGTCCGCACCCCAGCGATCGATGAACTGGTCGGGGTTCACCACGTTGCCGCGGCTCTTCGACATCTTGGCCCCCTCACGGATGATGAGGCCGTGGGCGCGGAACTTCGTGAACGGCTCCTCGAAGTGCAGGTGCCCCATGTCGTGCAGCACCATCGTGATGAAGCGCGAGTACAGCAGGTGCAACACGGCGTGCTCGTTGCCGCCGATGTACGAGTTGACCGGGAGCCACTTGCGGGTGATGGCCGGGTCGAACGGAACGTCGTCGTGTCCCACGCTCGGGTAGCGCAGGAAGTACCAGGCGCTGTCGAGGAAGGTGTCGGAGACGTCGGTCTCGCGGCGCGCCTTGCCGCCACACGCCGGACAATCGACGTGGTACCACTCGGCGTGACGCGCCAGGGGCGAGACCCCCGAGTCGTCGGGCTTGAAGTCGGGGATGTCGGGGAGGACGACCGGGAGGTCGTGCTCGGGCACCGGCTGCGGCCCGCACGCGTCGCAATAAATGATCGGGATCGGCGGCCCCCAGTAGCGCTGCCGCGAGATGCACCAGTCATGCAGCCGGTAGTTGGTCACCGGCGTGCCGAACCCGCGATCGGTGAGCCACGCCGTCACCGCGCGCTTGGCATCGGCCACCGCCGTCCCGTCGAACTGCTCGGAGTTCACGAGGCGCCCCCCCTCGTCGTCGGTGAAGGCGACTTCCAGCGGCGTGGAGGCGTCGTCGTCCGGAGCGGCCACCACCCGCACGATCGGGAGCCCGAACACCCGGGCGAACTCGAAGTCGCGCTCGTCGTGCCCAGGGACGGCCATGATCGCCCCCGTCCCGTACTCCATGAGCACGTAGTCGGCGATCCAGACCGGGACCTCGCGACCGGTGGCCGGGTTGATGGCGTGCGACCCGGTGAAGACGCCCGTCTTCTCCTTCGTCGTCTTGCGCGACACGAGATCCTGCCGCGCCGAACGCTCACGGTAGGCCGTCACCTCCGAGCGCTGCGCATCGGTTGTCAGCCGCTCGACCAACGGATGCTCCGGCGCAAGGACCATGTACGTCGCCCCGAAGATCGTGTCCGGACGGGTGGTGAAGACGGTGATGTCGGGGACGTCGGCCGTCCCCCGCCCCGCCCCGCTCGCCCCCGCCACGGGAAAGCGAAGGCGCGCCCCCTCGCTCCGACCGATCCAGTTGCGCTGCGCCATCTTCGTGGTCTCGGACCAGTCGATGGTCGCGAGGTTGTCGAGCAGGCGCCCGGCATAATCGCTGATGCGGAAGAACCACTGCTCCAGGAATCGCTGCTCGACCACCGTCCCGCAGCGTTCGCAGGCGCCGGCGATCACCTGTTCGTTCGCCAGCACCGTCTTGCAGCTGGGACACCAGTTCACCGCCGCCTTCTTCTTGTACGCCAGCCCGCGCTTGTACAGCTGCAGGAATACCCACTGGGTCCACTTGTAGTAATCGGGCGCCGTGGTGTCCACGGACTGGCGCCAGTCCACCATCAGTCCGGCGCGCTCGAGCTGCCGGCGAAAGTTGGCGATGTTCTTCGGGATGAGACGCATCGGGTGCACCCCGACCTTGAGCGCGTAATTCTCCGAGTGGATCCCGAACGCGTCATAGCCGAGGGGCTCGAAGACGGTGTGCCCCTGCTGCCGGTGAAATCGTCCATAGATGTCGTTCCCCGTGAAGGCGAAGAGGTTGCCGACATGCAGCCCCTCGGCCGACGGATAGGGGAACATCATCAGGGCGTAGAACGGGCGCTCGCCCCCCGCCAGGTCCGTATGGTTCGTCCCGCGCTCACGCCACCGCTCACGCCACTTGGCTTCGACGGTGGTCGGGTCGTAACCACCGGACTCGGCGGTCTCGGCGGGAAGGTTCTCTGAAGTCATGGTAAATCGTTGGCGCATGGCGTTTTACACACCATGTCGACCCGAGCTGGAGGACGTGGAGTGAGGCAATCTAGCGGCACGCAACAGGCAGACAAGCGCGCCAACCGGCGCCCGGGACTCGACCTGTCCAACGCGGCGCTCCTCGCCGGACTGGCCGGAACGGCCCTGCTCTCGGCCTGCGCATGGCTGGTTCGCCGCGAATTGGCCCGCGCCGGAACGCTGACCCTCCTCGCCCTCCTTGGCGCGGCCGTGGGGGCGGCCCTGATTCTGGCCTCGCTCGTCGTCGCCTCGATGGCCGCCCCCGCCACCGGAGAGGGGGTGCGCCGCCTCATGGACGCACTCGACGCCGCGGAGCGCGGCGACTTCGTCGACGCGATCTCCGACTCGATTCCCGGCCTCTTCGCCCCGATCGCGCGTGGGGTCCAGCAAGCGATGACCTCCATTCGCAACACCTTGCACGGTGTGCGCGAACAGTCCCGCGACCTTGCTGGCCGCGCGGCGGACCTCCAGGCGCAGGTCTCGGCGCTCCCCGCCGCCGCCCAGCGCATCAGCGAGCATCTCGCCCTCAGCGGGCACCAGATGACCGCGCTGGCCGAGACCGTGCGATCGGCGCAGGGCGATGCCACGCGCACCCGCGACGCGGCCCAGGCACTGGTGCGCGACTACCGCGACTCCGCAGTGCGCGGCGCGCAGGCAGCGGCGCTCGTGCGCAGCTCCGCCGACGACCTGGCCGGTCACGCTGCCGACGTGCAGGGCGTCGCGCTCGCCCTGCGCGAGGCGTCGGGCGACCTCGAATCGCTGGCTCGCTCGGCCGACGAGATCCGCGAGTTCGCCGCGCTCGTGCGCAAGATGGCACGACAGTCCAAGCTCCTCGCGCTCAACGCGGCGATGGAAGCGGCGCGTGCCGGTGAACAGGGGAGCGGGTTTGCCGTCGTCGCGGGCGAAGTGCGCCGGCTGGCGAAGAGCTCGACCGACGCCGCCGATCGCACCGAGGCGCTGGTGGGCGACGTGCTGGCGCGCGCCGAGCGCGCGCA
>DAIESF010000484.1 GCA_027346425.1 Gemmatimonadota bacterium
ACGCCCCCATCGAGCGCGCGGTGCGCGTCTACCTGCGGTCGCACGCCTCCGAGGCGCGCACCGTCACCGTGAGTTTGCAGCTGCCGACTGGGCTGGTGGCCGATAGCGCCGAGCGTGTGGTGCGGTTCCCCGGCAATGCGAAGGGGACCCCCGCGGCCGGTCCGGGGGCGGCCTTCGGGATCGGTGGCGGCGCGACTCCGGAAGTGGTGCGCGTGGCCACCTTCAACGTCCGCGGGCGCCTCGCCCCTGGGCGTCACGTCGTGTCGGTGGTTGCCACCAGCAATGGAGAGCGCTATTCCACCGGCTACACCGCCATCGAGTATGACCACATCCGGACGCAGCGCCTCTATCGGCCGGCGACGCTGGGGATCGAGGCGGTGGACGCCAGGCTCCCGCGCGCCCTGGCGATCGCCTACATCACCGGTGTCGGTGACAACGTGGCCCCGATGCTGGAGCAGCTGGGGGTCAACGTGACGGTGATCGACCCGGCCATGCTCCCGCGCACCGACCTGTCGAAGTTCGGCGCCGTGGTGGTGGGGACGCGCGCCTACGAGGCGAGCTACGCGCTGGTGGCGAACAACGCCCGTCTCCTCGACTATGCCCGCGACGGAGGGACGCTGGTGGTGCAGTACGGGCAGTTCGAGATGACGCGCCCGGGGATCATGCCCTACCCGATCACCCTCGCCCGTCCTGCCGACCGCGTGACGGTGGAGGGGGCGCCGGTGACGATCGTCGACCCGGCCGCCTCGATCCTCGCCGCGCCGAACACCATCACCACGCGTGACTTCGACGGCTGGATCCAGGATCGCACGCTCTACATGCCTCGCACGTTCGATCCGGCCTACACGCCGGTCTTCGAGATGCACGATCCGGGCGAGGCGCCGAACCGTGGCGCCGTGCTGGTAGCGCCGTACGGAAAGGGGACCTACGTCTACACGACGCTGGCCTTCTTCCGCCAGCTGCCTAACGGCAACCCCGGCGCGGCGCGCCTGATGCTCAACCTCCTGTCCGCGCGGGTCGCGGTCCAGCCATGAACGGCTCGCCGCGTGCTGCGAAGGCGCGGCGCCCGGTGCGGGGCGCCGCGATCGCTGTGTCGGTGCCTCAGCGACAGGCCGGCGGTGGCGCCAGGCTCTCCTCGCGCCCCAGCGGGGCGACGTCGAGGTACTGCACGCGCGCGGGGGTCGTGGGGGCCAGCGTCACGGTGACCCGCAGGTCGCCGGTCGCGCAGCGCAGGCGCCAGCTCCCGCGCAGCGCATTCTCGGCCACGAACGCCCCCTCCGGGGCGCAGCGGTCCCCCGCCTGAAGGCGCACACGTTCGATCGCCACCTTGCGGCGTGCCTTGGACTCGTCGCGATAGAGGTTCATCGCCGCCACGCTGTCGGCCAGGGCGTCGTCCCAGCGGTTCACCAGGCGTGTGACCTGCCCTTGCAGCTGCAGGAGGACGGGGGCGGGTTGCGGCTGACGGGGTTCGAGCCCGCCAGTCCCGGCCAGCAACTCCAACGACTGCTCGGCCACGTTCCCCCACCCCGTGTAGGTGAGGTTCCCCATCGCCACGATCCCCACCCCATACTCGGGGAGCCAACGCATCAGCGACCCGAAGCCCGGGAGCCCGCCGGTGTGGGAAACCGAGATGCGGAAGCGGCACGTCTGCCGCACCCCGAGGCCGTAGCCGTATCCGCCCGCGCTCAGGGCGAGTATCCCAGCGGCGCTCTTAACCGCCGAGGCCCCATTGTAGCGCCAGACCTGTTGCATCTCACGGCGCGAGGCGCGACTGAGGACCGTTCCCTCGTTGCCGTCGCGCGGGGGCCACGCGTCGAGGAGGAACCCCACCCAGCGCCCCAGGTCCGACGCCGAGGTGAGCATCCCCCCCATCGAGCCGAAGGCGCCGTCGGGGAGCTGCGCCTCCTCGAGCCAGCGGTCGTCCTGGCGCCGGTACCCGTGAGCCAGCCGCGAGGCGGGAACCGACCCCGCCTCCAGTGTGGTGACCGTCATGCCCAACGGGATGAGGATGCGCGCGCGCACGTACTGCGCATAGGGCATCCCCGAGACCCGGGAGACGACGCGCCCGAGGATCGCGAAGCCGAAGTTGGAGTACTCGTAGGCCGTCCCCGGCGCAGTGGAGAAGGGGATCCCCGCGCGCATCAGCCTCCCCATCTCCGCGTCGGTCGCCGACAGCTGCTGGTCGCCCCAGGGGTTGTCCTCGGGAAACCCCTCGGAGTGCGACAGCAGGTGGCGGATCGTCAGCTTCGGCGAGTCCGACGTGGGATACCGGAGCGTGGCCAGTTCGGGGATGTACCGCTCGACCGGGTCGTCGAGGGAGAGCTTGCCGGCATCGCGGAGTTGGAGGATGGACGCCGCGGTGAAACTCTTGGTCATCGAGGCGATACGGAACACGGTCGCCGTGTCCACCGCGATGCCGGCACCCACGTCGCGCATCCCCGACACCCCCACATGCGCGAGCGCTCCGTCGATCACGATCCCGTAGGCGATTCCCGGCACGTGCGATCGCGCGGCGAAGTCGCGCATCAGCTGGTCGATGGCCGGAAAGGCCGAGCGGAGCTTCGCCGCGCGCGCCGGGTCGGTGAAGGCCGGAGGGGGAGCGACGCTGGCCTCTCGCGCGTCCTGCGCCTGGGCGCCGGCAGCTACAACGAGGACGAGGGTGGCTGTGGGCAGGGCGCGGATGGACGGCGACATGGGCAGATCGGGGAAGCGAGGGTCTCGAACGCGGCGGGATCGTGGCCGACGAACTTATCCCCCGTGCGCGCGGGGGGCGATCTGGCCTCGAGTCGTCGACCGCCGTACGCCTCCCCTGTCGGCGAACGTCAGGGCGTCGCACCCTCGTCACTCGCCGGCGCCAGCGGGTGCGGTTCGGGGAGACTGGGCGCCTCGAACTGCGGTGGCGGGGTCCGGAGGATCAGCCCCGGGATGAGCGTGTTGGTGAGCGTGAAGACCACCAGCGTCCCGAACAACTCGCTCGGCAGCGCAAACTGCTCACGCAGGATGCTCCCGATCACCAGGGTGAACACCAGCGTGGGGACGATCGAGAGTCCCACCCGCCGTCCGTCGCGCCATTCCTCGCCGAGCGCTAGCCGACGGTGCAGGGCAACCGTGAAGACCTTGAGCGGGACGAGGACGGCGACGAGTCCCAGCCCTAACGAGATGGAGTACGGAGTGAAGTAATCACGCTCGAGCGAGACCCCGGCCCTGAAGAAGTAGAACGGGATGAAGAACGAGGCGAAGAGCTCGACCCCGCCCAGCAACTTCTCCGAGCTGAGCGCCGGCAGTTCGTTGCGCAGCCGCACCGCCGAAAGCCCGGCCACGAACGCCCCCACCAGGTAGTAGACGCCGAGGCGGCGCGTGATGAATGCGCAGATGAGCGCGACGAGGATCAGGAAGGTGAACTCGGTGCGTGGGGCGTACGGCGCGATGAGCTTGAAAAAGGCGCGATACAAGAGCGGGAGGATGGCGACCATCGCCACCAGTGCCAGCGTGGAGACGCCCAGGTTCCGGGCGCTCGTGGATTGTACGAGGACGAAGAGAATCGTCAGCGCGACAAGCTCTGTGCCGATCGCCATCGCCTTCACCCAGAACTCGCCCTGCGCCCCCAGCTTGAAACCCGGAAGCGAATCGAGGATGAAGCCGGTGGATGGGGTGAGCAGGGCGAGGGCGAACAGGGCGGCCGCGCGTGGGCTCAAGTCGAACGCTGCTGCGGAGATCCACGTCCCCAGCACAATGAAGACGAGCTGGATGGCGATGTGCTGGACGAGAACGCCGACTCCCTTGCGCAACTCGCTGAAGTCGACCTCGAGCCCGGCGAAGAGGAAGAGCGCGACGATCCCCAGCGTCGAGAAGAGGTGAACGGTGTCATCGTGGTGAAAGAGGCCGAACTCGATCCCGGCGATGGCGCCGAGCGCAACGGCGGTGATGGCCGCGGGGAGACGGAAGCGCTGGAGGACGCGTGGGACGATGAACAGCCCCATGACGAGGATGCCGTACAGAACCTCCGGCGACATCGACTCCATCTAATTCCTCCGCATCCAGTGGCGCTCGGTCGCGCCGGGTCATCCGCCCTGGTATCCATCGCACTATAGGCAACGGTATGCGTGGGAGCTAGGCGCGACCGTCCCGGCCAACCCCCGTTACTTCCGTGTCGCCGAGTCTCGCCGGGGACGGCCCCCCCGGCCAGAGCCACGCCGCGCCGCGCACCCCGCTGGAATCACCGTGGCGGTTGCGCACCACGCGCGTGGCGACCACGTCGGAGAAGACATGGCGCGGGAGTTCGGTACACACCCGTTCGGCCAGCTCACTGACGTTCGACATCCCCCCGCCGAGGACGATGACGTCGGGATCGAGAATGTTGATCACCGAGGCGAGCGCGCGCGCGAGGCGATCGACATAACGATCGAGCGACCGCTGCGCCCCGGCATCGCCTTCCGCTGCGGCGCGCGCGATGTC
>DAIESF010000312.1 GCA_027346425.1 Gemmatimonadota bacterium
GTCGGGGTCGGCGGCGTCGGCTTACTGATGGGGGATGAAGGGGGGAGGAGGTGGCGCCTACATAAGTGGACGGGAGGACGGCGGAGCTCGCCGTCGTTGCAGCTGCGTGACAGGCTGTATGTGCACCTGGCCGCCGAGCGGGCCCGTCCCTACGCAGCGCGCCATCGTGGCGATCCACGCGACTGCGGCGCGTTGATCCCGGAACAGGATGGCGCCGACGAGTGGCCAGCGACCGGACTGCCAAGCGTTAGGGTCCGCTGGACCTGTTGGTGACTCGGAGCTATCGTGCGGAAGTCCTAGTTGATCGCGCTGTGGCGGACGTCCGCGGCCAGGTCATTGGGAAGTGGAGAATCACCTTAACCAGCGAAACAGGCGCACAGGGTGGATGCAGCCACAGCTCAAGGAAACGTTTCGCCTTCGCCAGCTCGGTACCGCCATTGCCGCGTGCGCGTTCATCGCGATGGCAATCCGCGATATCGTCATCCGCGCGCCAGGTCTCCAGATGCTGTGTGATATCGGCCTCGCCGTGCTCTTTGGCGCGCTGGCGTACTCCGCCTGGACTCGTCGCCAACCATGACATCTCGCGCGCCGACAACAGTCCCGTGCTTCGGCCGGGCGAGTGCTCGGTTCCCCGGGCGCTTTGCTCACCTGTGCCGCCTCGTGTCGCGCTATTCAACGTCGGCGCTGCAACAGCAAAGTCGGCCGGGGATGGCCGCGCCGCGCGACAGTGGGATGCAGATCAGCATCGGCAGCGCTGTCCCGGCCGGACGTAGTGGACGCCCTGCCGTTGCGCATAAACGTTAGGCATCCTCCACCGAGCCGGCGCAAGACCAATGAACGGTGCCCATTCGAGACAGACGAACTCGTCGGCGGACCAGCGTGGCGCGTGAGCGGGTCGCGCGATCTAGCTCTCATGATGCGAGCGTTGCCATCATTAGAAGCGATCTCATAAATGGTCGCCGGCGCGCCGGCGCCCTGCGCCGGCCAGATGCCGTGGACCACTTATGAGATGGCCTGTAGTGCCGGAGATGACTGCCCTGCACCTCGACGGATTCAGCATGACCGAAGACATGGCTGCAGCTCTGGCACCGTTCACGCTCGAGGCTTTTTGACCTTCCCCCCACCCTGAGGAACACGGATTATGGGTCCTGACCTGCTGGGAGGCGGGAGGATCCAATGCGGAAGAGTCGATTCTCGGACGAACAGATTCCGGCGCAGTCAGCGTCTCCCCTACACTGAAACTTTCCCGCGACGCTCCCGTCATATTGGCAACCCATACGAAGGAGGCGTCGGAATGCCACAGGGCGAGAGCACACCGAAGCAGGAAGTCCAGCAGGGTACGCTGGCCCCCATGATGCTCAAGACCCTCGAGGGCCTTGGGCCGTTGCACGGCTATGGCGTCGCCCGGCGCATCGAGGAGACCAGCAAGCATCGACTCTCACTCAACTACGACACCCTCTACCCAGCCCTGCTTCGGCTGGAGAAGGAAGGCTTCATCAAGTCGTCCTGCGGACAGTCCGACAACAACCGGCGCGCGAAGTTCTATGCACTCACCGCCGCCGGTCGACAGCGGCTGCCGCGTGAGACAAGCGAGTGGCTGGCGACGGCAGATCTGATCGCCGCCTTCCTGGCCCCGCGGCGGGAGGTGCCATGAGTCCCTTCGCCTTCCTTCGCATGGCACTCGCCCGCCTCGGGGCGCTCCTCGCGCGCAATCGCGCAGCCTCGGATGACGAACTTCACGAAGAGTTCGAGTCGCACCTTGAAATGGAGGCCGCCGAGTTCGTTCGTCGCGGGATGAGTCTTGAGGAGGCTAGGCGTCGTGCACGCATCGCCGCCGGAGGTCTCGCTCAAGCGGCTGAGGCGGTGCGCGACCAGCGCGGTATCCCGCTGATCGAGGGATTGCTCGCTGACCTCCGATACGCATTTCGCACGCTGCGACAAAGCCCCGCATTCTCCGTCGTCGTGATCCTGACGCTCGCCCTCGGGATCGGCGCGAACACGGCGATCTTCACCGTCGTTCGCGGTGTACTCCTCAAGCCGCTTCCACATCGCGACGGCGAGCGCCTCGTCTACCTCCGCCACTCCATCGACGGCCCGGGCGGGGGAAGCATCTCCTTCTCCGTCCCCGAGGTACGCGACCTGCGCGACGGCGTGCGGGCCTTTGCCGGGATCGCCGAGTTCTCGAGTTGGACGCTGCGCCTCGAGCTTCCTGACGCGACCGAGCGCGTGAAGGCCGGCCTCGTGACCGGCAACTACTTCGACGTGATGGGGCTCTCGACCATCCTCGGTCGCGCCACCGGACTGGAAGACGATGGCGCGGGCGCGCCCCCCGTTGCCGTGCTCACGTACGAGGGCTGGCGCAACCGCTTCGCGAGCGACTCCACCGTCGTCGGTCGCTCGATTCGCGTTGACGGCAAGCCCGCGACGGTGATCGGGGTGCTGCAACCCGCACCGTTCTATCCCGAACCGGTCGAGATGCTCCTCAACATGTCGGTGAGCGAGCACCACGTGAGCTCCCGCATGATCGAAGGGCGTACTCACCGAATGACCGAGGTGGTTGCACGCCTGCGCCCCGAAGTCAGCATGGAGCAGGCGCGCTCTGAGGTGGAAGGCGTCGTCGCGCGGATGCAGGAGCGCTATCGCGAGGCGTACGACCTCGGGGCCCACCATCGCGTGTCGGTCGTCTCGTTCCGGGATGTGATGGGTGAACGCGCCCAGCTCACCCTCTGGGTGCTGATGGCGGCCGCCGCCTTCGTCCTGCTGATCTCGGCGGCGAACGTGGCGAACCTCACTCTCATGCGTGTCGTCCGCCGCGAGCATGAGCTCGTCGTGCGCGCCGCGCTCGGCGCCGGCGTCGCTCGACTGCGTCGTCTGATCCTGGTGGAGAATCTGCTGCTCACCGTGGCCGGGGCCGCCCTCGGCTCCATGGTCGCGTTCAGCGGTGTGCACCTGCTCGCGGCCTTTGCCGCACGGTACTCCTCGCGGTCGGGCGAGATCGCCGTCGACCTCGCCGTCCTGGTGTTTGCGCTGGCCCTCGCCGTGGCGCTCGCGATCGCCCTCTCGATGGCGCCCTTCCTGCCGCGCGAAGGGACCCTTGCCGCCGTGATCTCAGCAGGCCTTCGCCGCATCGGCGGCGTTAGGCGACAGCGCGCGCATCGCGTGCTGGTGGTGGCACAGGTCGCAGTGTCGGTCGTGTTGCTGGCTGGCGCCGGCCTCCTCACGCGCACGGTCCTCCAGTTGTCGCAGGTGGAGACCGGGCTCCGCAGCGAGGAGGTGCTGACGATGTCTGTCTCGCTCCTCACGCCGGCACAACTCCTCTCGGGCCCAGCAGCCGACGCCGGCGCCAAACAGCGGTACGCGGAGATGCTGGAGGCACTCCGAGCATTGCCCGGCGTGACCGCCGCGGCGATCGGCGCTCCTGGCCCCCTTCGCAGCAGCGAGGTAGGATTCGAGGTGAAGGGCGACGGGCGTGCACTCGCCACCGGCGAGGCCATGCCGAGGGCCGATCTGCGGCTGGCGGACCCTCACTACTTCGATGCTGCTGGGATCCCGCTGATCGCGGGGCGCCCCTTCGCCGCGACCGACGAGCGGGGGGCAGCGCGCGTCGTCATCCTGAATCGCACGCTCGCCGAGCGACTCTTCCCAGGCGCGAACCCGCTCGGAAGACGAGTCGCATGGACAGGCGACGTTCTTCGATTCACCCCCTTCAGTGACGAGTGGCGCACGGTGATCGGTGTGGCGGCCGACACGCGCGACGGTGGACTCGACGCGAGACCCCGCGGTGCGATGTACATGCCGTTCGCACAGGAGGTCGCGATCGCCGGAGGTCTCGTCATCCGCACGGAGCGGAACGTGGCGAAGCTGGTGCCGGCCGCGACACGGATCGTCAGACGACTTGCGCCGGGGGTCCCGATCGAGAACGTACGAACGATCGCCCAGATCCGGGACGAGAGCGTGTCACCGCGGCGGCTGAACGCGGCGTTGCTGTCGTCGTTCAGTCTTCTCGCGGTGCTGATCGCAGCGGTCGGGATCTCGGGCGTGCTCGCGTTCTCGGTTGGCGCGCGAAGGACCGAGATCGGCATTCGGATGAGCCTTGGCGCGAGTGCTGGCGACGTGGAGTGGATGGTAATGGCCGAAGGGGGAGTGTTGCTCGCGTCGGGGCTCGTGATCGGGCTGGCGCTGAGCGCCGGGGTGACGCGGTTCATCCAGGGGATGCTCTTCGGCGTTGCGCCACGCGATCCGGCGACCCTTGCCGTGGTATCGATGCTGATCGCCGCAATCGGACTTGTCGCGTGCTGGATCCCGGCACACCGCGCTTCGCTGATCAGCCCGGCGATTACCCTTCGCGCCTAGGCAAGTGGCTCGCCCCCGCACACAAACGACCACGGGTCTGGCGGTGACCACACATTTGGATGCACCCTGGTTCCAGCGCGTTGTATCACCGTGTCCCCAGGCCTCGGAGCAACGAATACGCCGCCCTACGCTGCTCACCGCCGCGTCCCTGTTGTCCATCCTCCTCATGACGCTGCATCTCGCCGATGACGCACGCATCTCGAACGGCGGGATGGGAGCGCGCGGCCCGGCGAACATCGCCACGGTGCTCGTCCTGCTCGTGTGGCTCATCGGGACGCTCCTGCTCGCGGAACGAAAGTCGGGACAGGTCATCATGCTCCTTCGCGCGCTGCTCGGGTTCGCCATGCCCGTGATCCACAGGGCGGGGACGGGTGGCATTGTCGGCGCATCGATGGCAGGCACCACGCGCGCCTTTTACTTCGTCTGGGTGACGCTCCTCGTTGGCGTGATCTCGTCGGGCTTCGCGGGCATCCTCGCCGCGCGGGCGTTGCTGCGACCGAGTGAAGGGACGGACCGGGGCGCCGCCTGACGAGTCCGGCTCTCCCTTCAGCCCCCTGAGCCCGTACGCGGGCGTCACCAATGCCAACTCGCGGCTCTCGTCGCAGCGAGTTGGGAATTCTGCGCGAGGACATGTGATGATGGGCTTCGGGCCTGGGGGCGTGCGAGTTTCAGAACTGGGCGACTGAAATGGATCCCCTTTCTGTACAGCCTAACGCGGTTGGTTAACGGGCATGCGGGCAGGGGAGTGCGCAACGTCTTGGAGCGGTGGTGGGAAGACGTACGCGGTGTCCGGGGTGCGGTGGGTGAGACTGGAGTGCGGCCGGCGGCTGATGTAGCGGGTGAAGTAGCGCCCGATGCTCGCGGTCGCGGCGGCCACCGCGCCGTCGGCGCGAAGGTAGACCGCGTCGTACTTGAGCGAGCGCCACCCGCGTTCGACGACGATAGTGTCGCGCCAGCAGCCCTCGCCGTCCATGCTGCTCTGGATGCCGTGATCCTGGGGAGCCCCGTGAACGCCGCGCGCGTGAACTGCGCGCCCTGATCGGTGTTGACGATGGTCGGCCGGCCTTGGCGCGCCGGCGCCTCCTCCACGGCGGCGAGGCAGAAGACACTGTCGAGCGTGATCGCGACGCGCCAGCGCAGCACGCGCCAACTGGCCCTGTCGAGGACGGCAGCGAGCTACACAAAGCCATGGGCCATCGGGATGTGGAGGATGTCCATCGCCCAGACCTCGTTCGGCCGGGTGATCGTGCGATGTCGCAGGCGATAGGGGAAGACCCGATGCGCGCGGTGGCGGTGACGGGTGCCCGGCTGCGGGCGGACGGCGGCCGCGGCGTGCAGCACACCGCGCCCCGACTGATCCCGAGTGCCGCCGCCTGCTGCGTCACGGAGAGCGGGTGCCTCCGGTCGATCATCGCGTGGCGCTCAGCAGGCCCGCCGTGCCGAGCGCGTGTTCCAAGACCTCGTGCTCTAGCGGGAGCTCTCCGATCTTGGCGTGGAGCGTCTTCACGTCGACCGGCGGTTCGACGGGGCCCGCGCGGAGCACGCCAGCCGCCCCGGCGAGCTGTTGATCCTTCCAGGCCGTGATTTGGGCGGGATGGACGTCGAAGCGCTTCACCAACTCGGCGACCGTTCCTTCGTGGCGGACCGCCGCCAGGGCGACTTTCGCCGTGAAGGCTAGGGCGTGATTGCGACGGGGACGTTTCGACATCAGGGAGTCCTCGGTTGGTGGCGAGCTTGTCGCCGGGGGGGCCCGCGGTCCACTCAACCACTCGGCTCAGAAAACCGAGGCCACTTCAGTAAGCGACAGGCGCCCCCGAAAGCCCGCGTTCAGACGGTAGCCGGTCGGGCGGCAGGACGTGGACTCGCGCGTCCGTGCAATAGGTGACAGGTCAACCGTGCCCTCGCCTGAGCCTGCCCGCGATCACCGCCTATTTAGGTTCGCCGCGCTACACTGCGATGGCAGGCGCCCCAATTCGGCGCCGAGTGTCAAGGCTCAGGGTTACATCGCTGCAATGAAAGGCTGCCTCACTTCCATCCCCGAAATCATGCATCGAAATTCACTGTTTCTCCCTCGACCCGTAACTCTTTAGGCTGCCAGCTCTTGGGAGTGACTTCCCGCCACCGCTCGAGCCGTTCCGCCGCCGCTCATCCGGCAGGTGACGGCACAGATCGCTTGAGGCGAGCGGGCGACATCAGGTACATCCGATGTCGCCACGCGAGGGTACGAAATGTTGGGAGAATCAGATTCACCGAGAATGGGCCATGACCGGACGTCGGCTCGATGACTTGCCTGGCGGCGGGACTCGCCTGGGGGAAGCGTCGGGAAAGGACCAGGGGATACGGCGTGCGCTTGTCGTCACAGATGACACATCCATGGAAGCCTTCCTTACGCGCTCGCTGAAGGAAGAAGGCTTTGTCGTCGACGTGGCCGCCGGCGCCGCTGCCAGCCACCGGATCGCACACCGCCACTCACACGCGCTCTCGGTGATCGACTTCGAGCGCTCGAATGGGGATGTGATCGCCCTCATCCAGCTGCTGCGCGCCGAGGGGTTCAGTGCGCCGATCGTGCTCCTCACGGGGGAACAAGACGAGGACTCCGTCGTCGCTGGACTTGACGCAGGTGCGGACGACCACCTGGTGAAGCCCGTGTCTCGTCACATCTTGCAGGCGCGATGTCGGGCGCTCCTGCGGCGAGGCTCTGCTGGTGACGCTCGCATCCTGCACGTGGGGCCCATGGCCCTGAACCTGACGACGCGGCGACTCTATTCCTCGGCCGGCGATGTCGACCTGTCGATGCAGGAATGTTCCCTCTTCGAGCTCCTCATTCGGCGCCAAGGCCAGGTGGTCACTCGCACATACCTCCTGGCGCAAGTCTGGGGGCTCCGTTTCGACCCGGGAACCAACCGGGTCGATGTCGCCGTCAGTCGCCTCCGCCAGAAGCTGGCGCGCCTCCCCGTGGACCTACGGCTCGAATCGGTGCGCGGTGTCGGCTATCGCTTGAGTGGCGTGATGCGACCGCGATCAGCGGAACACGCCAGCACACCACGCCGCACGCACTAGTTAGGCGCCGCGACCCTCTCGCGGCACATTTGCATGGCAGGATCATGACAACGTTTTCAGACACCGCTCTCGAAACCCGGCCCACACACCAGGAAGTGCACGTGACATTGCCGCTACCGGCTGTCAACGCGCGCTACCTCGAGTCGTTGCAGCCGCTGGCATCGGCCCTCTGCTTCGCGTCGCTGGTGGTGGGCGCTCTCGTGCTGGTGTCCTGGGTCGCGGACCTTCCCATCATCAGCACGTATCTCGACGGGTCGGTGCGAGCGAAGCCGCAGACGGGAGCGGCGATCGTGCTTCTCGCGATCGCAAACTGGACGCTCTGTGCATCGCGGCGGTCTGGCATCCCGCGCCCGCGCGTAGTGACCGTATTGACGGCCAGCATAATGCCACTTTGCGCGCTGGAACTCGCTAGGCCAGCGTGGTGGCGTCACACGCTCGACCTCATGGGGACGAGTTCGATGTCGTACCTTGCGGCGGCGCAGCTCCTCGGCTTGGGGAGCGCTATCCTGCTCGCCGCCTGGAGTGAGCGCGCCTGGCCGGTGCATCTCCTGGCTGCGGCGGGGGCCCTGGCGGGAGTGGTGGGGCTCTCGGGCTACATCTTCGACTTCGAATCGTTCCAGCGCACGCGCGCCTTCTCCGACACATCGCTCCCGACTGTCGTGGGGTTGCTGGGGTTGAGCGGCACACTGTTCACCCTTCAACCCGCACGTGGGCTGACGGGGATCTTCATTTCCGAGAGCTCTGGAGGGATCCTCCTCCGGCGGCTCCTGCTGCCCGTAGTGGCGATTCCGGTGGCGATCAACGCGATGGTGTTGCTCGGTGTCGAAGCCGGTTGGTATCCGGAGCGCACCGGCTGGATCATCGACGTCGGGCTCGTGATGAGCATGCTCGGCGTCATCAGTGTGCTGGCCGCGTGGCACCTGCACGAGGTCGATCGCGAGCGCCTCCATCTCTCTGGAGCGCTTCGCGAAAGCGAGGAGCGCTACCGGGCACTGGTCGAGGCGTCACCCGACGCCATCATCGTCAAGAATCGCAAGCGCATCGAGTATGCGAACGCGGCCGCCTTCCAACTGGTCGGCGCCTCCGCCGAGGAGGCCATGATTGGTCGCTCTCCGTACGCCTTCGTCCATCCCGAGGAGCGAACCGTGCTGGAGCGCCGAGTGTGCGACATCTTGGAACATGGCGGGCACCTCCCGGCGACGGAGCATCGGGTGCTGCGGCTCGATGGGGGTGTGGTCGATGTGGAGGTGACCGGCGGCCGAGTCAGCCTAGGCGGCGTGCCACTGGCACAGCTCGTGGCGCGCGACGTGAGTCGGCGAAAGCAGGACGAACGCGCCCTTCGCGACAGCGAGGAGCGATTCCGCCTGATCGCGAACACCATCTCCGACGTGTTCTGGATCTCCACCGCGACGTTCGACAGGCTGCTCTATGTGAGCCCCGCCTTCGAGCGCGTATGGGGACGGAGCCGCGCGGGGCTCGATCGCGGCGCCGACGGACTTGTGGAGGCGATCCATCGTGACGATCGCGGCCGCTTCGGACTCGTTAGGCAGCACATGGCCGCCGGTGATCCGTTTGTCGTCGAGTTCCGCGTGGGAGAAGCGGAGCATCGAGCACGGTGGGTGCGAGCTCGGGGCTTCCCCGTGCGCAACAACGACGGCGGCGTAGCCCGCTACGTGGGCGTGATGGAGGAGATCACGGAGGCCAAACTGGCCGAGCAGGCGCTTCGGAGGGCGGCGGAGCGATTCGAGCTCGTCACCCGCGCCACGCGCGATGCGATCTGGGATCTCAACCCGTACACCGACGCGATGTGGTGGAGCGACTGGATGTACGATCACTTCGGGTTCGAGCGAGGGATGGCGCCGACCCTGGCGCGACGACTCGAGCGAATCCACGGCGACCACCAAGAGCGAGTCTCGAAGGGGTTCGAGCGGGCGATTCGGCGCCAGGAAAGCACGTACGCAGTCGAGTACGCGCACCTTTTCTCGAATGGCGAATACGGGCCGGTCCTCGAGCGCGTCTACATCATGTACGACGACACGGGGAAACCAAGTCGCATCGTGGGGGCCCTTGTCGACCTTACCGAACAACGTGCACTCGAACAGCAGCTCGTCCAGGCGCAGAAGATGGAGGCAATCGGGGCCCTGGCTGGCGGAATTGCGCACGATTTCAACAATGTCCTCACGGGGATCATCGGCTTTGCCGAGCTGTCGCTGCTGTCGCTCGACAATCGGCCTACCGCGATCGTCGAGGAGGAGCGCGAAGGGCTGCACGAGATCCTGAAGGCAGCGGGGCGGGCGGCGTCGCTCACTCGACAGCTACTGGCGTTCAGCCGCGGACAAATACTGGCCCCCCAGGTCGTTGAGCTCGACGACCTGTTGCGCGACGTCGAAAAGCTGCTGCGTCGGCTGCTCCGGGAAGACATCGAGCTTCGGCTCCTGGCCGAGGCCTCGGGCGGGGTCATCAAGGTCGATGCGACGCAGTTCCAGCAAATCGTCGTCAACCTGACCGTGAATGCGGCAGACGCCATGCCGAACGGTGGGGTGCTGACGCTCCACTCCGAGGTCGTGCGCGTGGAGGCGGACGGGGCGAGCATGGCAGTCCCCGCGGCGCTTCCTCGCGGTCAGTACGTGCGCCTTGCCGTCGCCGACACCGGAACAGGAATCCCCGCCGCGATTCAGCACCGCATCTTCGAGCCATTCTTCACCACGAAGGCACCTGGCAAGGGGACCGGGCTCGGGCTCTCGACAGTGTATGGCATAGTACGACAGAGCACGGCCTATCTCAGCCTGATCAGCGAGGAAGGGGAGGGAACGACGTTCAACCTGTACTTCCCGGTGTCGGAGCGCGCGGAGCCAGAGCAACCGCTTGCGGCCGAGCTGCCACGCCCCGCAGTCGATGGTGGCGAGACGATCCTCGTGTCGGAGGACGATCCGGCGATTCGCCGGCTCATCGATCGATCACTCTCACGACTCGGCTACAAGGTCCTCGTTGCCCAGGACGGAACCGAAGCGGTCGAGATGGCCGCGGCGCACGACGGACAGATCCACTTGCTGATCACCGATGTGGTCATGCCTCGGCAGGGTGGTGTGGCCGTTGCCGAACGGGTCAGGCAAGAGCGGGGCGGAATCCGGGTTCTGTACGTCAGCGGCTACAGCAACGAGGTCACCCTCATGGCGGGGGTGGCGCAGGGAGAATCGTTTCTCGCCAAGCCATTCACGCCAACAGATCTCCTGGCCAAGGTGCGTGATATGCTCCAACGACAATAGCATCCAGCGCCCAGTTCGAGCCCGGCAGCCGCCGCTGCTGCAACGCAAAGCCGAAGGGCGCCGCGGTCAGCGCGCGGCGCCGGCGAGTGCAGGGGTGGTAACCTCGGTACGGATCGCTGCTGCGTCTTCGGCGACGACCACGCGATCGCGCCCCTCTCGCTTAGCCTTGTATAGGGCGCCGTCAGCACGTCGCAGGAGCTCCGCTCCCGATGCGTCGGCGGTCGTGCGGCTGGCTACTCCCGCCGAGATCGTCACCGGACCGATCGTCTCGCCGCGGAACGTGATGGGGTCACGCCGACAGGTCTCGAGGAGGCGCTGGAGACTGGCGCGGGCGGCTTCCTGCGGCATCT
>DAIESF010000324.1 GCA_027346425.1 Gemmatimonadota bacterium
GTGTCCGCCGATCGTGGCGATCGCGATCGGTTCGCGATCGGACGAGCGCACGGCTGTCGGCCGGTTGTCGGCTTTCACCAGTCGGCGATTGTCACGGATGCCAACGGCGAAGAGGCGCCACTCGCTGCGCGTGCGCGACCAGGGGGCCGCCCCGGTCACGGCCGCGTAGCCGAGCGGCATCTCGGCGACGTGTCCCCATCCATCGAGGTTGAAGACGCCGATGCCGGGGACGGCGCCGAGGAGGGTGACGTTGACGCCGTTGCCATTCCACCCGTACTCGATGCCGTCCAGGCTGCGCGCCCCCTCGGTGAAGTTGAAGGGACCGATGAGGCGCTGGACGACGCTCCGCCGCTTGAGCGCGGCGAGCGTCGGGTCGCGTGGCGTCACCTCGCCGCCTTCGGAAAACTCGAAGCGGCCAAGGCGCGCGCGGTGCCCCGACGTGGAGCGCCCGATGGTGAGGTACACCTGCTTTGCGAAGAGCCTGGCCGGCGATCGCCTGTTGCCGTTGGCGCGATAGTAGGCGGCGCCATGCCCCTGCGTGGCATCGTTAGGGGCGCCGACGATGGCCGGGGCGGCGAACTCGACGTGCCAGCCGAAGGTCTTGCGCTGCTGCTCTGCACCGAAGCGCAGGAGTGCGTGCGCATATGCGTAGTCGTCACCCGGGGCGTCGCCGAACCAGTTCCACGATTCGGCGCGAACGCGCGCGGTGAGGATCGGGGTGACGACTTCGCGGCGCTGCGGCGCCTGTGCCGCGGCCGGTGCGACGGCGAGCGGCGCGGCGGCAAGCGCGATCAACGCCGGCACGGCGTGCAGGCGGCACCGGCAGCGGGGAGCGATTCGGCGCATGGGCATGAAAAATAACCATAGAAGTATATGCTTCTATGGTTGAATAATCCACGGACGGGCCGGCCCTGTCTCCCCAGCGTGAATGCGGTGCCGCGCGTACCGCTACACCGGTTTGTAGATCCCCATGAAGGCGGCCACTCCCCCCAGCGCCGGTAACCCGAGCATGAGCCAGCGCGCCAGGTGTGGGCGCTGATAGGGGAGGAATGGCGCCGCGGCGAGGAGGATCCACACCATCAGCTTCACGAGGAGCCACGGCGGGAACATCTCACCGTGCGTGAAGCCAATGCGGGCCAGCATCCCGAAGCCTCCCACTAGGATGCAGGCGGCGCCGAGCCCGTGCAGTGTTGCGGTGAAGCGCCGCGACCGATTGTTGGCCGACGTCCCCCCGTTCATGGCGTGCAGCGCCACTCCGCCTAACGACGACATGAGGAGGATGATGCCGAGGATGTGGACGACGTTGTAGAATTCGCGGGAGAGCATGCCGGTGCGTCGAGGGTGGGAAAGGCGGGAGGGGGTGTCAGCGAGCGACGAGTGCGGCGAGGTGTCCGCGCAGCGACTCGCGCACGCGTCCCCGCGCCGCGTCGATGGCGGCGCGCACCTGCTCCGACGCTCCGCCCACCTGGATGTCGGCGGTGGCGGCCAGCGCGCCGTCGTACCATGAACCCCACGTCTCCAGGATGTCGCGCTCGTGCGCCGCGTCACCCCCCTTCGCGATCTCGGCGACGCCCAGTGCACGCTCGGCGGCCAGGCGCGACAGCGCAGCGCGCTCCACTTCACCGACGATTGCCCGCGCCGCGTCACCGTGGGCGCTCGTCAGCACGAGCGCACTCACCAGCGCGCTCACGCCGACGTGCTTCAGTTCGCTGGCCGAGACCATCTCCATCCAGTCGCCGTCGGTGTGATAGTACTGATCGGTAAAGTGCCAGAAGAGGAGGCCGGGGAGCTTGGCCTGGAGGAAGGGGGTATGGTCGCTCCCCCCCTCGAACGGGTTCGTCTTCACCACCCAGCCGTTCGTGGCCGCCAGCTCGAGGCAGCGGTTGAGGACGTAGTCGTTGAAGTAGTGCGGCGTCATCCGCTCCTTGGTCAGCGGCGACCCGCCCCACTCGGTGTGCTTGTCCTCGCCACGCGTCCAGATCGCGCTGGGGTCGGGCATCTTCTCGATCAGGAAGGTCCCGCCGGTCTTCTTCGTGTCCTCGCCGACCATGTCGAGCGAGAGCCCCCACTTGATGCCACGGGCTCGCACGGAATCCTGCGTGATGTAGCGGCCGGTGGAGCGGATCTCGAGCCCCCAGAGGAAGGTGATGGTGCGCTCGGGGTCGGCAACCTTCTCCTTCACCATCTCGGCGGCGACGCGCGCCATCTCCAGCTGCGCCCCCACCCCCGACGCATTGTCGTTGGCGCCGGGCTCCTGCACATGGGCGCTGAAGACGAATCGCTCGGCGGGGTGCGTGCGACCGCGCACCTCGGCGACCACGGTGCGCTCGACCGCGTCAGGAGTCCACGCCACATCGGTGCGAACCCGTACCCGCACCGGTCCGCGGGCGAGCGCGGCGTGCAGGCGCTCGCGCGCATCATGGGAGAGGGCGATCGCCCACGCTTTGTGCGTCGTGTCGTACGGGATGCCGCCGAACTGGATGGAGTGCGTGTTCTTTTCCGGTTGCGTATAGGCCGGCATGGCATAGCCCAGCACGCCCAGCGCGCCGCGCTTCATCACCGCCTCGGCGAACACGCGAGAGACGCCGGCATCGACGAGCACGATGCGCCCGGCGACAGTGGCCGAATCGAGCGCACCGGGAGTTCCGCGTCCCGCGTCGACCAGCTCGGCGACGACCCCCGAGTCGGGCGTGCTGAACGAGTTGGTGGCGAGCATGTTGCGATTGGTCGCCAGTTGCAACACCGGGAGCGTCTCCCCGAGGATCTCGACCGACGCGGCACGCGGCTCCCATGCCGGTGTGGCCATGGGATAGCGCTCGACGCGGTAGGTGAGACGCGCGCTGGCCGGTGCCTTGTCTTCACGCACGTAGCCGGCGCGTTCCAATCGCCCCACGATGTGATCGATGCTGGCGTCGAAGCCGCGGTTCCCGGGCCAGCGGACAAACTGGTCGAGGAAGGCGACGGTCTCCTTCGCCCGCGCCCCGGAGTATCGCGGCTCCACCTGGCGGAGGACGGCACGGGATGGCGACGCGGTCCCCTGTGCAAGAACCGCGGGGGAGACGAGCAGGAGGGCGGCGACAAGCGTGAGCGGGGCTCGGTGGCGCATGGGGGTGGTGAGAGTGAAATGAGGTTGGAAAAGTATCATCGGCGCCGCTTGCTTGACGCTCCTCTCCTCCCGGGACAGCTTCGGGCCACCCCACACTGCCGTCCCCACATCATGAATCGCATCCCCGAATTCCACCGTGCCCGCGTTACGCTGACCACCGCGTCGCTGGCGCTCGCTGCCGCCTTCGCACTCCCTGTCGCCAGGCTCGGTGCGCAGGCGACTGCCGTGAAGGGGGGTGCCATCCCCACCCCTGCCTCCGTCCTCGGCTGGGAGCCGGGCACCGATCGCAAGCTCCCCACGTGGAAGCAGGTCACGACGTACTTCCGCGCCCTCGACAAGGCGTCGCCGCGCGTCTCGGTGCGCACCCTCGGCAAGACGGTGCAGGGGCGCGACTTCATCGTCGCCTTCATCGCCGACCCGGCCACCCTCGCCTCGCTCGAACGATACCGCCAGATCCAGCGCAAGTTGATGGACCCGCGCCTGCGCATGCAGGGAGAGCTGCAGGGCCTGCTCGACCGGGGGAAGAACGTCATCCTCATCACGTCGAGCATCCACAGCACCGAGGTCGGTGGCTTCCTCACCCCGTTCGTCCTGGCCGATCGCCTGGCGCGCGGCAACTCGGCCGAAGTCCGGTCGATCCTGTCGAACACGATCATCATGCTCGTCCCGTCGCAGAATCCCGACGGCGTCGACATCGTGGGCGACTGGTATCGTTCGACGCTCGACACTCCCGCCGAGGGATTACAGCCCCCGATGCTCTACCATCATTACACGGGGCACGACAACAACCGCGACTGGTACGCCTTCACCCAGCCCGAGACGCGGTACACGATCGACTCACTCTACACGCCGTGGGTCCCGCAGATCGTCAACGACATCCACCAGCAGCAGTCCAACGCGGGGCGCATCTTCATCCCGCCGTACATGGACCCGCTGGAGCCCAACATCGATCCCATCCTCACCGCGGGGACCAACGCGTTGGGGACGTCGATGGCGTGGCGCATGGTGTCGGAGGGGAAGGTGGGGATCGCGACCAATGCCTCGTACGACCAGTGGTCGCCGGCGCGCCAGTTCTCGCTCAACCATCGCGGCGTGCGCATCCTGACCGAAACGGCGAGTGCGCGTCTGGCTACTTCCATGAACATCCCCTTCAGCGCCCTCGGCACGGCGCGTGGCTATGACGCCCGCGTGCAGAGCTGGAACTTCCCGGTGTTATGGAAGGGGGGGCGGTGGGGGATCGGCGACATCGTCGCCTACCAGTCGAGCGCGACCTGGGCGCTGTTGTCGCAGGCGGCCCGCGACCGCCGCCAGTGGCTCGAGGGGTACGCGACCCTCGGCGACCGCGCCCTCGCCGAGAACCATCCGTGGACGATGGACTCGCTCGTCCCGACGGCGTACGTCATCCCGAAGCAGCAGAAGGACCCGCAGGCGGTGCAGCGCCTCCTGTGGACGCTGCAGCACGGGATGGTGGAGGTGCGCGAGACGACGGCCCCGGTTGCGGCTGGCGGTACGACACTTCCCGCAGGGAGCTACGCGGTGGTCATCCGGCAGAACTTCGGCTCCTACGCCAACGCGCTGCTGCAGCCGCAGCGCTACCCCAACCTGCGCGAGTACCCCGGCGGCCCCCCCAAGCGCCCGTACGACGTCACGGCCCACACCCTTCCGCTCCTGTTCGGGGTCGATGCCATCCCGGTGTATGGCGACGTCGCGGTGTCGCGCGCGCCGATCGGTGCCGTCGCCGAGCCGGCGTATAGCGTGGCGGGGCTCACCGGCAACGCCTCCCGCCGTATCGGGATCTATCGGTCGTACAGCGCCAGCATGGACGAAGGGTGGACGCGCTGGATCTTCGACAGCTACAAGGTCCCGTTCACGACCGTCGTTGACCGCGACCTGCGGGCCGGCAAGCTCAACGATCGCTTCGACGTCATCATCCTCCCCGACCAGGGTGCGGCGGCCATTGCCCGCGGGCTCGGAGGGAACTATCCCGACTCGCTGCGAGGAGGGGTTGGTGAGGACGGTGCGCGCGCCCTCAACGAGTTCGTGGAAAACGGCGGAACGCTGCTCGCCTTCAACGAGGCGAGCGAGTACGCCATCGAGGCGCTCAAGCTCCCGGTGAAGAACGTTTTGGCTGGGGTGCGCAACACCGAGTTCTACGCCCCGGGATCGTTGTTAGGCGTCACCTTCGACCGCGCGAACCCGATCGCGGCCGGGCACACCGCGACCGCGTCGGCCATCTGGTTCCAGCATTCGCCGGCGTTCGAGATCACCGATCCAGCGCGCGCGCGAGCCATCGCCACGTATCAAGCGAGCGGCGACCCGCTCCTCTCCGGCTGGCTCCTCGGCGGCGACCGCCTGAACGGGAAGGCGGCGATGGTCGAGGCGACGGTAGGGAAGGGGAAGGTCGTCCTCTACGGCTTCCGCCCGCAGTATCGCGGGCAGGCCGTCTCCACGCTTCCGCTCATCTGGGACGCCATCGGGCGCGGCCCGGCGCAGTAGCCGGCGCAGTACCCGGCGCGCTGCGTGGACTTCACGGAATCTCTTCTTGATCCTCCCGCTTCTCTCATCACTCACTGCGCAATGACCGTACGATCGATCCGCACGCTCTCCGCGGCCGCGTTGCTCCTGGCGACAGTCCCCGCGCTGGCCGGGGCCCAGCACATCGGGCGCACCAAGTGGGACTCCACTGCACGCGACATCTTCAAGGAACTCATCGAGATCAACACCACCGAGAGTTCGGGGAGCACGCTCAAGGCGGCACAGGCGATGGCCGCGCGCCTCACGGCAGCCGGCTTCCCCGATTCCGACGTGGTGGTCATCAAGCAGACCGACCGGAAGGGAGACATGGTCGCCCGCCTGCGCGGGAAGAATCCCCAGCGGAAGCCGATCCTCCTCCTCTCGCACATCGACGTGGTCGAGGCCAAGGCCGAGGACTGGACGCTCCCTCCGTTCTCCTTCGTGGAGAAGGACAGCACCTTCTACGGGCGCGGAGTGGCCGACGACAAGGACGATAGCGCGATGCACCTGGCGACGATCCTGCGCCTCAAGGCCGAGGGATATGTCCCGGACCGCGACATCATCGTGGCCCTCACCACCGATGAAGAGGGGGGCTCCGATAATGGGGTCGACTACCTCCTCAAGCACCATCGCAACCTCATCGACGCCGAGTACGCCTTCAACGAAGGGGGCGGCGGGCGGGTGCGCGAGGGGAAGTACCTGTCGCACGACATCCAGGCGGCAGAGAAGGTCTACGTCGACTTCCGGCTCGAAACGACCAACCCCGGTGGGCACTCGTCGCAGCCGGTCAAGGACAACGCGATCACTCAGCTGTCGCAGGCGCTGGTGAAGGTCGGCGCCTTCGACTTCCCCGTGCACCTCAACGAGATCACTCGCACCTACTTCGAGCGTTCGGCCGCCATCACCCCCGGGGCGATGGGCGAGGCGATGCGGGCACTGGTGCGCAAACCGAACGACGCGAAGGCGATCGCCACCCTGTCGTCGGACAAGGCGTACAACTCCCAGCTCCGCACCAGCTGTGTGGCGACGATGCTCGAGGGGGGGCACGCCCCCAACGCCCTCCCGCAGCGCGCCCATGCCAACGTGAACTGCCGCATCCTCCCCAACGACTCGCCGGAGGAGATCCAGCGCACCCTCGTGCGCGTGATCAACGATCCCAAGGTCTCGGTGACCCCCGTCGCCCCCGCCAAGCCGTCGCCGCCATCGCCGCTGACGCGCGAGTTGATGGGGGAGATTGAGCGCGTGACGAACGAGATGTGGCCGAAGGTTCCGGTGATCCCGACGATGAGCACCGGCGCCACCGATGGGCTCTACCTGCGCATTGCCGGGATTCCGGTGTACGGCGTGAGCGGCTTCTTCTACACCGACACCTTTGCCCACGGAATGAATGAGCGTATCCCGCAGAAGGCGTTCTTCGACGGGATCGAGTTCACGTACCGGCTGGTGAAGCGGGTGACCTCACCGTCGGCGGTGCAGTAGTAGCCGACGACAACCGAGCGGCGGAGGCGTCAGGGCTGGTTGCGGTGTGGGCTGGTCCCGCGCTTCCGCGCGACGACCTGCACCACCGACGATGTTCCGCGATGCATCGATCCCTCAGCCACCTCGCGTTCCAGTTCGCGGGCCACGACGAACTCGAGGCCATCCAGTTCACGCACCAGCGCATCGCGCGTCATCAGCAGCTCTGCGTCGCGCGGTCCGCCCGTGCCGAGCGCGAGCTGGGCGGGGGTGTACGCCTCGAGGATGAAGACGCCGCCAGGAGCAAGGGCACGCACCACGCGCGCGTTCACGTCGCGCCGGAGCGCCGGAGGGAGGTGGGCGAAGATCGAGACAATACCGCCCCACTTCCCTTCACCCATGTCGAACTGCGCCAAGTCATCCTGCACGAACGCCACCACTGCGCCGCGCTCGGCCGCGAGTGCGCGCCCGCGCGCGATCCCGACGCCGGACTGTTCCACCGCGGTGACGGCATGCCCTCGCTCAGCGAGCCAGATCGCGTTGCGGCCATGCCCCTCGGCCAGGCAGAGCACGGGGCCGGGAGGGATCGCCCCCGCCTGCGCGACGACGAAGTCGTTAGGGGCGGTGCCGTAGGGGAGGGCCTCGGCGGAGAAGCGCTGGTCCCAGTCGTGAACGGTCATATCGAAGCCTAACGTGTCGCGAGCCGGGCCTGCACCCGCTCGGCGATCCGACGCTCCAGCGCCCCGCGCGACGTGCAGGCAGAGTACGCGCTCCGACTCCCCGCCGGGTCGCGTCCGCTGGCGGCGATCGCCACCACCAGGCGCGCCGGCTCGCCAGTCGCCGGTTCGACCCATGTGGAGATTGCCAGCGAGATGCGGTAGAAGTCGGCGTTGTTTCCCGAGAAGCCGCGCCCGCAATCGAGATACTTCGACATTGGCTCGCCGCCGAGTCGGCG
>DAIESF010000328.1 GCA_027346425.1 Gemmatimonadota bacterium
GCCGACATCGACTGGTTGAGCGACGAGACATCGCCGCTCCCGCATACCTTTCCGTCGACCGCGCAGTTTGCCGAGCGGCTGGGATCGCTCGGGATCGGGAGCGAGGATGCCGTTGTGGTCTACGACAGCTCGGGGCAGAACTTCTCCGCGCCGCGTCTCTGGTTCATGCTGCGTGCTTTTGGTCACGAGCGTGTGGCTGTGCTGGATGGCGGGCTCCGCCGGTGGACGCTTGATGGACGGGCGCTGGAACGTGGTCCTGTCACGGCGGCGCCTGCCCGGTTCATTCCTCGGTTCGACGCCTCGCGCCTTCGCGACCGGGGGGCGATGGAAGCCAACGTGCGCAGTGCGCGGGAGCAGGTGGTCGATGCGCGCTCGCCTGGGCGCTTCGCCGCGACCGAACCCGAGCCGCGCGCGGGGGTGCGCGGCGGGCACATTCCCGGCAGCCGCAACGTGCACTATGCAACGCTGGTGCGTGACGACGGGACACTGCGTGAGCCTGCCGCATTGCGCGCGATCATGGACGCGGCTGGCGTGGCGCTGGATCGACCGATCGTCGCCAGTTGTGGCTCGGGGGTGACTGCGTGCGCGGTGGTACTGGCGCTCGAGGTGCTCGGGGCGCGCGAGACGGCGGTCTATGACGGGAGCTGGACAGAGTGGGGCGGGCGGCGCGACGCGCCGGTGGAGACAGGGGAGGGGCAGTAGGCGAATCCCGCCGATAAGCTGTGATTGTCGCCTCTTGCCGCATTCATTCCCAACGATAGACTCGGGTGGGACGATTCATCGTGAACCGGGAGGGGAGGCATGGGAATGATGGCGCGAGGGATGGCAGGGGTGCTGGCGAGCGCAGTGCTCGGACTGCAGGCATCGCCCGCAGGGGCACAAGGATGGATCCGTCTCCCCAGCGGTGAGCTGGGATACCAGACCGACTACACGTCGACCGGCATGTTCAGCTGCACCGCATACTTCGTGACGCGGGGGGCATGCCAGGTGAACGGGAGTTCCGTCACCCTGAGCAATGGTGGCAACTCCCTCACGCTCACCTACCACGGCTACAACACGACAGTGGTAGCGTCGAACCAGACGACGCGGACTCCCATCGGGTGGCTCGAGAAGAGCTATACCGGGAGCGGCCCGTTCATCTTTCCGGCGACGGCCACGCCGGCGGCGTACTACCTGCGGTTCTGGATCACGATCCAGACCATCGCGCCGCTCGCTGCCATGGGAACCTGGAATGGCGGCTACATGATGTACAACAACAACCTGCATCCCATCAACTGCTGCGACGGAGCGACGACGGACTTCACCCTTCCGGTTACTGCCCCGCCTCCTCCTGCAACGTACGGGGGGCTGGCTTTCTATCGGTTCAGCAACCCAGCGTTCTCCCTCGACAACGCGCCGATGTACTTCGACGCCAGCGTGTCAGTCACCCCTGAGCCGGCGACGCTGGTGCTCATGGCGACGGGGCTTGCCGGGACGCTCGCTGCGGTGCGCCGCCGCCGGAAACGTTAGGCACTGGCGGTCGCGCTGGGGCTCCTTTCCCTATCTCGCCCGCTGATCCAGCACCCGCGCCACGTCGTCGAGCGAGACCCCGATCGCGGCAAGCGCGACCAGGGCATGGTAGATGACGTCACCCCCTTCCTCCGCTGCACGCACGCGATCCTCATCTGCGCAGGCAACGGCGAGTTCGATCGCCTCCTCACCAAGCTTCTTGAGCCGCAGGTTGCGATCGGAGAGGAGTCGCTGCGTGTAGCTCGGCTTGACTCCCTCGGCGAGAGGGAGTGCCGCCTTGCGTGCCGTGATGGTAGCGGCGAGTCGCGAGAAGACCGCGGCCCCTGCGCGATCGACGGGGGACTCCGTGGTGCCGAAACAGCTCACTGCCCCCGTGTGGCATGCCGGCCCCGCCGGCTGCACACGCGCCAGCACCGCATCGCCGTCGCAGTCGGCGTGTAGCGACACCACGTGTTGCACGTTCCCGCTCGTCGCCCCCTTGTGCCAGGGTCCGCGCGTACGCGAGTGGTAATACATCTCCCCGGATGCCACGGTGCGCTCCAGCGCTTCGCGGTCGGCGCGCGCCACCATGAGGACCTGCTGCGTCTGCGCATCCTGGGTGATGACGGTCACGTAGCCACCACCCTTGGCGAAGTCCAGCGCGTCGAGATCAAGCATTGCCGTGTTCCTCGGGTATACCCAACGCCTCGCGCAGTGGCACCGCGAGCAAGGCGTTGCTCGCCACACCGTCGCCACCGTCCACCGCGCTGCCGCCTCGCCAGTCGGTGTAGACTCCTCCCGCCTCACGGATGATCGGAATGAGCGAGGCGGCGTCCCACGGGCTCAGCCGGTCGTCCACCATCAACTCGGCGCGCCCGGTGGCGACCTGCACGTACCCATAGCAATCGCCCCACGTCCGCGACACGGCGACCCGGTCGCCTAGCGCGTCCCATCGCGCCGCGCGCTGCGGATTATACGGAAAGCGCGCATCGGTAACGAGAATTGTCGCCGCCTCCGGGGACGAGACCGACGACACCTGGCAGCGCACTCCGTTCCACCAGCATCCCTCCCCGACGGCCGCGGCGACAAGTTCGTCGACCGCGGGGCAGTAGATGGCGCCGGCCAGCACCTCGTCGCCCTGCGCGACCGCGATCATCGTTCCCCAGAGCGGGACGCCTCGCACGAATGTCTTGGTGCCGTCGATCGGGTCGATGAACCAACGCCGCTCTCCTGCGTTGCCGCTTGCGCCAAACTCCTCGCCAAGCACGGCGTCCGTCGGGAAGCGCGCCGCGATCCAGTTCCGCGCGACGGCTTCCGCCGTCCGGTCGGCGACCGTCACCGGGCTTCCGTCGCCCTTCGTGTCGACGGAGAGTCCGGTCTTGAAGTAGCGAAGTGCCACGTCGCCGGCGGCGCGCGCGACGTCGACGACGGCCTCGAGCAGGAGCGATGGCGTGGTCATGCCGTGGCCCTCGCCGGCGGCGCTTCGCGTACCGGGAGCCCCGCCGCCCGCATCGCCGCCTTGAGCGCGGCCACCGTCGTCACGCCGTCGTGCAGGATCCCCGCCACGAGGGCGGCATCGGCCCCGCCCGCGCCGAGCGCGTCGCACACATGCGCGGCGTCGCCGGCGCCGCCAGATGCAATCACCGGGACCCGCACCGCGTCGCTGATCGCCCGCGTGAGGGCGATGTCGTAGCCGGAACGCACCCCGTCGCGATCGATGCTGGTGAGGAGGATCTCTCCCGCGCCGCGCTGCTCGCATTCCCGTGCCCACGAGATCGCTTCGAGCGCGGTCGGGACCTTTCCCCCCTTCACGAAGACGCGATAGGTGCCGTCGATCATTGCCGCATCGATGCTGGCCACTACGCACTGGGCCCCGAAGCGATGGGCCGCCTCGGACAACACCTCCGGGCGTTCGACCGCGGCGGTGTTGAGGCTCACCTTGTCGGCGCCGGCGCGAAGCGCGCGCGCCACGTCGTCGGCGGAACGAATGCCGCCGCCGATGGTGAGCGGGATGAACAGCCGTTCCGCGGTGCGCTTCGCGAGGTCCAGCAGCGTGGCGCGCTCCTCGCCGCTCGCCGAGATGTCGAGATAGACGATCTCGTCGGCCCCCTCCTGCTCGTAGCGCTCGGCCAGCGCGACCGGGTCGCCGACATCCCGCAGCGACTCGAAGTTCACACCCTTGACCACGCGCCCCGCCTTTACGTCCAGGCAGACGATCAAGCGTCGCGTGAGCATTATGCCTCGCCTCGCCTGAGCGAGACGCTCCCCTTGGTCGAGAAGACCGCGCCGCTATCGACCAGCGCGTCGCGAATCGCCAATCCGAGCGCCTTGAACGCCGCTTCGACGATGTGGTGACGGTCGCTGCCGCGCAGCACCCGCAGGTGCAACGTGCTCCCCGCGTGCTCGGCGAACGAGCGCATGAAATGGTCGTACAAGGTGCTGGGAACCGGCCCTTCGTAGTAGAAGCGCCCGCCGACGTCGATGGCGCACTCCACCAGCGCCTCGTCCATGGGGATGATGCGGTGACCGTAGCGCGCCGCGGTGGCCGGGACCTCGTCCTTGAACGCCGCGCCCAAGGCGATGGCCACATCCTCGATGAGGTGATGGCGCAGGTCGCCACGCGCATGGACCGCCAGCCCGACCCCGGCATACCGCGCCCAGGTCACGAGCATATGGTCGAGGAAGGGGAGGGCGGTGTCGACCGTGACCTCGCCTCCCCCACGCGTCACCGTCACCCGGATGGTTGTCTCACGGGTCTCGCGCTCGATCGTGCTCATGCCGCAAACTCCTCGACGATGGCGCGGGGGTCGATCGCGCCGGTATAGAGTGCCATCCCGATCACCGTTCCGGCCACGCCCCGGTCCTGCAGGGCGTGCAGGTCGCCCACGCTGCTCACGCCACCGGCGGCGTACACCGGGAAGTCGGCTGCCTCGACCACATCCTCCATCAGCGGAAGGTCGGTCCCTTGCAGCTGTCCTTCGCGGTGTACCGCCGTCACCAGCAACGCGGCCAGGGGGAAGGCGTTCATCTCCTCGACCATGTCGATCACGTTGCGCGGCAGCGTACGCTGCCAGCCCCGCGTGGTGACGCGGCGTTCGCGCACGTCGGCGGCGACGATGATCTCACCGGGGTTGTCGTGCGCCAGCTCGGCGAGCCACTCCAGGTCCTCGAGCGCCCGGGTGCCGACGATGGCATACCGGGCGCCGTCGTCGAGGATGTCGCTCACCGCCTCGCTCGAGCGGAGCCCGCCCCCCACCTGCACGTCGGCCACCTGCTCGCGCAGCAGGTCGCGGATGAGCGAGAGATTGCTCCCCTGCTCCAGCGCAGCATCGAGGTCCACGACATGCAGGCGCGCGAAGCCAAGTCGCGCCCACTCCCGGGCCACGCCTAACGGGTCGTCGAGGCGCACGCGCTCCTGCGCGTACTCCCCACCCACCAGCTGTACGCAGGCACCCTCGCGCAGGTCCACCGCGGGAATGGCGATCATGCGAGCGCCTCCTTCAGGAAGGCGTGAACGAACGCGACGCCGGCGCGCGACGACTTCTCGGGGTGAAACTGCACCCCGACCGTGCGCCCGCGGCGGACCGATGCGGCAAACCGGTCGCCCTCGTGCGTGCTCCACGAGGTGATGCAGGACGGATCATCCGGTCGGCAGACGAACGAGTTGGCGTAGTAGACGTGGCGCAGCCCGGATCCGGCGAACAGCGGATCGGTGGGCTCGTCCACGGTGTTCCACCCGATCTGCGGGAGTCGCTCGGCCACGATGCGCCCAACGTGGCCCGGGATGATCCCGATGCCAGCGCCAGGTCCCTCATCGCTGGTGTCGAACAGGAGTTGCATCCCGAGACAGATCCCGAGGCAGGGCAGGCCTCCCTCGAGCGCCCGTCGCATGACGTCGCGTCCGGCCGAGAGTCGCTCAGCGGCAGGGGTAAAGGCGCCGACACCCGGCAAGAGCAGGACGTTCGTCTCCACGGCCCGAATCGGATCGGTCTCGATCCGTGGAGTCGTTCCCGCGCTGGCGACGGTCTTTGCGAGCGAGTGGAGGTTGCCTGCCCCATAGTCGAAGATCGTGATGCGAGCGTCAGGCATCGGTCCGCTCTCCCGCCACCAGGGGGCGCACCTCGCCGGACAGGGTCGTCGCCAGCGCCCCGAGTACCCGTTGCATCGCCGGCCAATCGGCGATGCTGATGCGCAGCGCATCGCCCACGCCAGGAAGCCCGGTGAAGTTCCGCACCAGGATCCCCTGGTCGCGGAGGGCGAGCATCGTGGCGCGCGAGTCGCGCACCGGCAGGAAGACGAAGTTCGCCGCGCTGGGGAAAGGGGCCAGCCCGGCTGCGCGCAGCGACGCGATGAAGCGCTCACGCGCGTCGATGATGCGTGCCACGCCGTTGCGCATCCAGGCGATGTCCTCGGTCACCGCGGCCAGCGCGGCGCGTTCGCCTAACGCCGTCACCGAGTAAGGGCCGCGTGCCTTCTCGAGCTCGGCGATGAGGGGGCGCGCTCCGACTGCGAATCCAATGCGCATCCCGGCCAGCCCGAACGCCTTGGAGAAGGTGCGGAACACGAGGGATCGTCCATGGGTCGGCGCTTCGCGCGCCAGGTTCGTCCCTGCGAATTCGGCGTAGGCCTCGTCCACGAAGATGAGACCCGGCGCGTTGCCGAGGACATGCTGCAACGCGGCCGGGGCGACCGGGAGCCCGGTGGGATTGTTGGGGGTACAGACATATGTGATTCGCGCCTGTGCCGCGACCAGCGCCTCGGCGTCGGCATCGAACGCGGGGGTCAACGGGACAGGGAGGGGGGTGAGCGAGTTCGAGACGGCAAAGACGCGTGCCATGACGAACGTGGGGTCCATGTAGGCCACCTGATCCCCCGGCTCGCCTAACGCGCGGAAGGCACATCCCATGACCTCGTCCGAACCCGCCCCCACCATGATCTCGTCCGGCGCTACGCCGATGTAGGCAGCGATCGCATCGCGAAGGGGGAGCGAGTAGGTGGTGGGATAGCGTGCCAGTCGGTCGCCTATCGCCTCTGCCATCGCGCGCAGGGCAGCGGGTGGCGCCCCGAACGGCGACGTGTTGTCTGCCAGCTCCAGCGCGCACGGCGTGGGGTCCACGTCGTACGCACGCAACTCCCGGTACGCCGGGCGCGGCGTCCATCCGGGCGCGCTCACGCCCCGGCTCCCCTGCCGATCCACCCGCGCGCGGCGCGCGCGTGCCCATCCAGCCCCTCGGCGTCGGCGAAGGCGCCGACGTCGGCGGCCATGCGCGCCGCCGCCTCGGGGGTCACACGCTGGTAGGTGGTGAAGCGGATGAAGTCGAGCGTCGAAAGCCCCGAGTACGAGCGCGCCAATCCGTTGGTGGGGAGCGTGTGGTTGGCGCCGGTCATGTAGTCGCCGAACGACACCGACGCCGAGGCGCCGACGAAGATCGTCCCCGCATTTCGCAGTTGGCCGAGGAGGCGCTCGGCGTCGTCGGCAGCGACCGCGAGGAGGAGGTGCTCGGGAGCGTAGGCGTTGGCGAAGGTGACCGCGTCGTCGAGCGACGACACGGACACGACGCCACCGTTCGCCTCGAGCGACTGCCGGATGATGCTGGCGCGCGCGTAGCCGCCGAGCATCGTCTCCAGCGCGGTCTCGAGCTTCGAGGCGACGTCATCGCCCACGGTGACGGCGACAACGCACGCCATCGGGTCGTGCTCCGCCTGGGCGAGCATCTCACGCGCCACCTGTGCCGCGTCGGCGGTGGAGTCGGTGATCACCAGGAGTTCGCTCGGGCCGGCGGGGGAGTCGATCGCGCAGGCCTTGGCCACCTGCACCTTGGCCTCGGTGACCCAGGCATTCCCGGGACCGACGATACGATCGACTCGCGGGACGCTCTGCGTCCCATAGGCCATGGCCGCGACCGCTCCCGCCCCACCTACCGCGAACACCTTGTCGACGCCGGCGATTGCGCACGCGGCAAGCACCGCGGCCGACGGAAGTCCGTTGCTCCGCGGCGGGGAGCAGAGGATGACCTCACGCACCCCTGCCACCCGCGCCGGGATGACTCCCATCAGCACGGAGCTGGGATAGGCGGCCCGCCCTCCGGGTGCGTATACCCCCACTCTACCCAACGGATCTGGCCGGCGCCCGACGATCACGCCGGGCTCGGTCTCGACCTCCGTGAGCACCGGGAGGAAGGCGCGGTGCGCGGCCTCGATGTTCCGGGCAGCTCGCTCCATCGCCGCGCGCACCGCCGGATCCAGCGCCTCGAGCGCCTTCGTCCACTCGGCCTTGGGGACGTCGAGGCGCTTGAGCGTGACCCCGTCGTACTCGCGGGCCAGCGACTTGAGGACGCTGTCGCCCTCGTTGCGCACCGCGTCGATTGTGGCCGCGACAGTATCGCGCAGCACGTCGTCGTCGGCAGTGGAGCGGTCGAGAAGGGCAACGCGCCCCTCCGGCCCCAACGACGACACGGCGCCCTGAAAACGCAGTTTGAGCGAGCTCACGGCATCAGCCTCTCGATTCGGGTCACAAGGATCCCTTCCGCGCCCAGCGCCTTGAGTGACGCGATGGTGCGGTAGATGGTGGCCGCGGGGACGACCGCATGGACCGCCACGTAGCGCCCCCCGTTCATGATGTCGATCACCGTCGGGCCGTTGAGACCCGGAATGATCTCCTTTACCTGCGCCAGCGACTCGCGCGGGACGTTGGCCATGAGGTAGCGCTGGCCGCGCGCTCGGAGCACAGACTCCAGCGCCGAGCTGAGCTCGACCAATGCCTTCCCCTTGGCCTGGTCGCGCTCGGCCGAGCCGGGGGCGGTGATGAGGCGGGCGGTAGAGGTCATCACCGTCTGCAGCTCGCGCAACCCGTTCATCTTGAGGGTCGAACCCGTCGAGGTGAGATCGACGACGACATCGGCGATGCCGAGGTGCGGTGCGATTTCGGCGGCCCCACTTACCGGGACGATCTCCACCGCCACGGCGTGTGACTCGAAGAAGGCGCGCGTGATGCGCGGGAAGACCGTGGCGACTCTCGTCCCGCGCGCCAGCTCGGCGATCCCACGCACGGGCGAGTCCTCACGCACCGCGACCACCAAGCGGCACTTCCCGAAGCCAAGGTCGAGGCGCGAATCAAGCGATCGCTCGGATTCGCTGACCAGGTCCCACCCGGTGACGCCGGCGTCGGCGGCACCATCGGCCACGAACTCGGGGATATCCTGCGCCCGCACGAAGATGGCTTCGAACTCCCCGCCGAGCGAGGCGGTGAGGGCGCGATCGCCCTGCGCCCTGACCTCAAGCCCCGCATCATTGAAAAGCTCCCGGGCTTCCTCGGAGAGCCGCCCTTTGTTGGGCAAGGCAATCTTGAGCATGGAACGAATGTAGGTGACAAAAGAAAAAGGCCCGTCCGGTGGACGGGCCTCGGCACTCAGGCGTACGCTGCTGGCGTTCTGGCTGCCAACTACCGCACGCGAAAGACGCCCAGGCCCGTGTGGGCGTGGCCGTGATGCGCGTGATGGTGGTGGCTCTGCAGAACGCGAAGCATGCGCGGAACGTAGCCGGAGCCGCGAAGGGCGTCAACTCGATCGCCCCTACTCGGTCCCCTTCCGGATCCGTAGCTTGCCGTGCCGGAAGGTGCGAGCAGGACCACGTGGCGTGTCGCGCATTCTCGTGGCGTCAGCGTCGCCGGCGCGTCAGCTCGCTGACCATTCTCCTGTGAACTGACAACTATGCGTTCTCTAGCACTCGCCTTCTTTGCAACGGCCCTCTCTCTCACCGCCTGCGGCGGACGCGAAGGGTCGTCCAGCGACTCCGGCAGCTCGGCGAAGTCGGCCGACGCGGTGCCGCCGGCGGCCGTGACGTCTGAGGCGGCGGCCCCTCGGATCGATGTGGCTCCCGGGACGGCGGTCCCGATCACCGGCGCAATCATCGAGGTGAAGATGATTGGAGATACCAAGGGGTATCGTTTTGAACCGCAACACGTTGCAGCGAGGGTCGGGGACGGCGTCAAGTTCGTTGTCATCTCCGGCGGTCCGCACGAAATTGCCTTCGATCTGGACGCGATTCCCGCCGAGTCGCGAACCCAGCTGCAGATCAACATGCCGAATTCCGAAAACGGACGTTCCCCGCTGCTGACTGCGTCGCAGGAGACCTGGACGGTTTCACTCGGGGGCCTCAAGCCCGGGCGGTATCCGTTCGTATCCACCCCCCGCCTTCCGCAGGGGATGAAGGGAGAGATCGAGCTCCAGTAGGATTCACAAGGGATGCCCCACTCCGGCACCTACTCCCGCGCCGCGCTCGCGACGCGCCGATTCCGGTTCCTTCCACGCGCGGCCTGGTTGGGCGCGCGAGCCCGGAACGCGCTACAGCGTCCCCGGCGACTGCTGGGAGTCGGGGGTGCCCTCTTCGCGGCAGTGCTTTTCCTGTACCTCGTCCTTCCGGCGGGCGCGCGTGGAGTGCTCAGCCTTCTGCGAGCCGAGCGTGTGGAATGGCGCGATACGACGTTACTCGTCGAACGCGCACGAGCGTCCAAGGCTCGACTCGATGAGGCAGCTGGTCTACTGTCGCAATTACGCGTTAGTAATGCCGTATTACTGGCGCAAGTTGCGCCCACGAGGATTGGGCCAGAACAGGTCGCCCGTCGCGACTCGCTGGCGCGAGTCTCTGCCTCGCTCGACTCACTTCTGCGCCGCGCCGAGAATGCCCCACTCCCGGAGTCGTTCCGCGCACTGGCTGGATCGCCAGCGCTTCGCGACGACCCTCGTGTGCTCGCACTCAGTGACTCGTTGACCGACGTCGAGCGCGAACGTGACGAGTTGGGGGCCGGCGCAACCGTCGACCCTGTCTTTGTCGCCCTGACCACCCAGGTCAATGAGATCGGGCGACGGATCACGGGCTTCGGTGAGGCACGCCTCGCGGCGCTGACGCGAGAGGTCATCGCCCTGGAGTCGGTGCGGGCACCGACCGCTGCCGACTCTGCTGCTGTCGTACTTCCGGACTCGCAGCCGGCGCTGACGGCGCATCGAGAGGCTTGGGTCGCGTACGACGCTGCGCGACGATCCCTCTCGGCGGCGCGGGAGGCGAATGCCGCCGCCGACTCGGCGGCCGCACGCGTACGAGCGCGAGCCCAGCTCGCCCCGATCCCGATCCTCATTCTCGGTGCCGCAATCATTGCGGCAGCGCTCACGTTCGCGATCGCAATGTTCGACGAGATGCGGAGTCCGCGAGTGGCCGACCTCGTCGAAGCCGAGCGGCTGACCTCACTCCGGGTCCTGACGGTCGCCCGGTTGCGCGAGGTGCCACCCGAGCGAAGCCGCCGAGCTGCCGATCAGCAGCTCCCCGCACTCCTCGATCCCACCTTCGACGGATATCGCGTCCTGGGCTGGCACCTCGCGTCGCAGTGGCCGCGCGACGGGATCGTGACGGTCACCGGCGATGACACGCTCTTCGCCGCGACCGTCGCGGCGAACCTGGCAGCGGTCTTGGCCATCGACGCCCGCGTCACGTTGCTCATCGACGCCGATCTGGTCGACGAGCCGGTGCGGCAGGTCCTGTCACTTCCACCGTCACCGGGACTCGCCGCCGTGGTCGGGAATCGCCGCAAGTGGTCGGAGGCGCTCCTGGGGGTGACGGTGGGACGGGGCCGCACGATGGACGTCCTCCCGGCGGGCGGGCGCCAGCACCCGCTTGGCCCCGCCGAGTCGCAGGTGCTCGTCGACGAGATCCGGCGCGCGGCGCGACGGCACGACGCGACCGTCGTCGTCACCTCGCTGGCGGGGGCCAAACGATTCCGTGCAGGTGACGACGTGGTGGTCTGTGCCACCCAAACGAAGACGCGTCTGGCGACGCTGGCCCGCACCGTTGCCACCCTGATCGACGAGGGAGCGAGGGTGCGTGGGGTGGTATTGTGGGATGGTGCACGCCCCGGTGCGTCGCGCGGACCTGAAGGCGCCAGCGCGGCCTAGCTCGGCCGCGGGCGACCGCGCGCGCCGAGGGTTGGTCGCCTCGCATCGCCCCGGCCCCGCGGATACCTTTCCCCCTCCAGCGCCTTCGCCTTCCCGGTCGCTCCTGCATGTCGACTTCTGGCTACTCCGACCGCATCAACCACGCGCTGGCCTTCGCGGCCAAGCATCACGACCAGCAGGTGCGAAAGGGGACGCGACTCCCCTACCTCACGCACCCGGCGAACGTGGCGATCATCCTCACGCGCTACGGCCAGGACGACGACACGATCATCGCCGGCATCCTGCACGACGTGATCGAGGACACCGTGCGTGAGGCGTATTCGCGGGAGATGCTCGTCCAGCGCATTCGCGAGAAGTTCGGCGAGGAGGTGCTGCAGACGGTGTTGCAGGTGACGCATCGCAACGCCGATGACGACGGTGTGGAACTCTCGCCGGCCGACCGAAAGGCCGATTATCTCGAGCGGCTCTCCGAGGCCTCGGAGCGCGCGCGCTGGGTGTGCGCCGCCGACAAGCTGCACAACGCGGCCTCGATGGTGGCCGACCTGCGCCGTACGTTCGATCCGGGTTCCGTGTGGGGGCGCTTCAAGCTGGGGAAGGAGGGGACGGTCCGCTGGTATCGCGACGTCCACACGCGCCTTGCCTCGTTAGGTTTCTCGGCGGCCATCATGGGCGAACTCGGCGCCACCGTCGACGAACTGGAGTCGCTCGCTCGCGCCTCGTGATCCCCCGGGCACCGGGCCTACGCTCCGGCGCCCGCCTTGTCGTAACGCGTGGCCACGTAGTCTTCGAGAATGACCAGGAACTCCTCGACAATGCGCTCGCCCTTGAGCGTGGTCATCAGCTTTCCATCGACGTAGACCGGCGCCTTCGGCTCCTCGAAGGTTCCCGGAAGCGAAATCCCGATGTTGGCGTGCTTCGATTCGCCCGGGCCGTTCACCACGCACCCCATCACCGCGACCTTCAGTTCCTCAACGCCGGGGCGTGTGCCGCGCCAGACTGGCATCTGCTCGCGCAGGTAAGTCTGGATGTCCTCGGCCATGTGCTGGAAGAAGGTCGAGGTCGTACGTCCACAGCCGGGGCACGCCGTGACCTGCGGCGTGAACGACCGCAGCCCTAACGACTGGAGGATCTGCTGGGCCACCAGCACCTCCTCCGTGCGGTCACCGTTGGGCCTCGGGGTGAGCGAGACCCGGATGGTGTCGCCGATCCCCTCGGCCAGGAGGATCGAGAGTCCCGCCGTGCTGGCGATGATCCCCTTGCTCCCCAACCCGGCTTCGGTGAGCCCCAGGTGCAGCGGATAGTCGCAGCGGGGGGCGAGGCGCCGGTACGTCTCGACCAGGTCTTGCACCTGCGACACCTTGGCCGAGATGATGACCTGGTCGTGCCGCAGCCCCGTCTCCTCGGCCAGCGCTGCCGAGCGGAGTGCACTCTCGAGCATCGCGTCGATGTAGACGTCGCGGGCATCGCGCGGCTCGTCGGCGCGGGCGTTGGCGTCCATCATCTCCGTCAGCAAGTCCTGGTCGAGCGACCCCCAATTGACCCAGATACGCACCGGCTTGTCATTGTCGACCGCCACTTGCACAATGGCGCGAAAGTTCTCGTCGCGTCGCTTGCTCCCCACGTTGCCGGGGTTGATGCGGTACTTGGCGAGCGCCGAGGCGCAGGCGGGGTACTTGGTGAGCAGGAGGTGCCCGTTGTAGTGGAAGTCGCCGACGATCGGGACCTCGACCCCCATGTCGCCGAGGCGGCTGACCAGCTCGGGGACCGCCTGGGCGGCCTCGTCGTTGTTGACCGTGACGCGCACGATCTGGGAGCCGGCACGAGCAAGTGCCGCCACCTGGTCGGCGGTGGCGACGGGATCGGCCGTGTCGGTGTTGGTCATTGACTGCACGACGACGGGGTGGGGGGCGCACACCTTGACCCCTCGTACCGAGGTCACCACCGTCTTTCTACGAGCTGCAAACGTCACTCTGTCAGATCCGTCGGGGGACGCGTAAAGTTATCGCGACACACGGGTCCCGTCTCCCATTTCCCGCATCACGCAGGACGCCATGTCCGATCCCGAGATCCCTGACCGCGGCTACTCCACCAAGGATGTGGCTGAAGTGATCGCGCCCAAGAAGCAGAGCTTCAAGCGCCGCCACTGGGGGAAGCTGACGATCGCTGCCCTAGTCGGCATCCCGGCCATCGTGCAGTTGGCGCGATCGTACGCGGCGCTGGCCTATACCTACTCGACCGGTGATCGCGTGGGTTACGTGCAGAAACTCTCGAGGAAGGGGTGGGTCTGCAAAACGTGGGAGGGAGAACTCCAGATCTCCAACATTCCGGGGAGCGCGCCGGTTCTCTTCCACTTCACCGTGCGCAGCGACTCGGTGGCGCATGCGATCCAGAAATCGGAGGGAAAGCAGGTCGCCCTCACCTTCGAGCAGCATCCCGGGGTCCCCCTCTCCTGCTTTGGCGACACCGAGTACTTCATCACCGAGGTTCGGGCGATCAATCCCCAACCGGGATACCCGGGTCTCCCGACACCGTCCGTCCCGGAGTCGACCCCCATCCCGCCGGTCACCCCCAAGCCAGCTCAACCGGGGTCAATTCCCAGGGAGTAGGGAGGCGTCCACCGTCCCAACCTGGCGGGACCCCGACCACCCATTGGGGTGGGGAGCGGCCGCCGGCGCAGATCCGGCATTGTTCAGGTAGCCGGGCAGTCCTATATTCTGCGCGCTCGAACGCGCCCTGTGGTTCGGGGCGCGTTGCTGTTCCGGTGCGGATGGACGGCGCTTGTCGAGCGGAATGTCCGCTGGATGGCTTTTGCCTGGGTCGGCGTTATGCTCTGCCCGGCAAGCATACCTCAGGAGTGCAGCATGCGTACGACCGGAAAGGTGAAGTGGTTCAACGACGCGAAGGGGTTCGGCTTCATCACCCCTGACAACGGCTCCAAGGACTGTTTCGTGCATTACAGCGCGATTCAGGGCAATGGCTTCAAGTCGCTCGCCGAGGGCGACGCCGTGGAGTTCGAGATCACGCAGGGCGAGAAGGGCCCGGCGGCCGAAGGGGTCGTGAAGATCGGCTAAGCGGCGAAACCACCCAGCCTCACGGCAGGGCGAAGGCCGACAGGGCGTCCCGAAAGGGGCGCCCTGTGTCGTTTGCAGATTCATGCGTGGCAATCGGGGGGGGGCGATTAGGTCAAACCACCCATCCACGTCCGCTCCCGGGACGCGTACGTAACCGTGGCGGCCCGGGCGTGATGACGCGCCCGGGCCCCCGCTGGGGGTGTCCCCCACGTCCGCATGCCAACGACAGCCGCCAGCTGCATCAGCGGATACCGGGAGACTCCCATGCCTAGCCCAATTCTGGACATTCTGCGCCGGCCGAGCCGCCTCCTGCTCGCCGCGCTGACGTTCGCCATGCCATTCCCCGCGCACGCCCAGTTCGGCGCGCTCGCGAAGAAGGCTGCGTCGAAGCTCGCCCGCGAGGGGGCGGCGATGTCTGGGGTCACCACCGCGCCGCCGACGTTTGACGACGTCATCCTCGAACTCGACGAGACGCGCCTGCAAGCGGTGATTGCCGGGCTCAACGCGTCGGCCAACGTGACCGCCCCGGGCGGTGCGACGCGCGCCACCCTCATGCAACGCGCGGGCGCCGCGAATGAGCAGCGCAATGCCCTGCTCGAGGGACATGACAAGGACCTGCAGCGCTACGACGAGGAGACGCGCCGCGTGAACATGTGCACCCAGGGCGTCCTCGATTCGCTCAACAACGCGCACAACGCCGAGATGGCGAAAAAGGCGGCCACCCTTGCTGCCGGCGGCGACCCGATGAACTCCGCCATCATGAAGGAAGTGATGCAGATGACGATGGAGTCGCAAAAGCGCCTGGCCGCTGGCGACACCGCAGGTGCCATCCAGGTGCAACGAGCGATGGCGAAGAAGCACGGTTTCGACCCCGCGCGGGACTCGCTGCAGGCGGGCAAGCGCTGTGGCTCGCTTCCCGCCAAGGCGGCGTGGCACCGCCAGGCCGACTCGCTCCTCGTCGTGGCGAACGCGAGCATGCGCCAGGCACAGGAACTCGACGAGCAGGCGGCGGCCGCCGGTGCCAAGGCGGCCGGAATGACCGCCCAGCAGTTCGCCATGGCGCGCGAGCGGGTCCAGGCGTACGTGAGCGCGAGCGGGAACCCTTCCTCGTCGTGGCGCTACTCCCCGGCTGAGAGAAAGGCGCTGCTTCCAAAGCTGCAGCAACTGCGGGCGATCATCTGATGTTGCGTCGGCGCGCTGGCGATCGGGGCATGCACGGGAGGAGTGGGGGCTCTGGCGGCGCCCCCGTGCTGCTCCCGTTGGCGTGGACGGCGACGATCCTCCTTGGTTTCGCAGCCTCGGTGGCCTTCGCGACTGCGCCGCCAGCGTTGCGCCTGACGACGCCCGGTGGTCAGCAGGTGTACTGGTGGAGTGAACAGTCGGCACCAACACGATGGCCGGCCCCGGGCCTGCTGGCCGCGTCGGCACAGTGGCGTCCGGCGCAGCCGGGGGTCGAGTGGGCGCAACTGCCAGTGCGTGGACCCCGGGAAGCCTCGGCGCTGCGCCTGATCGCAGTCCGGCTCGATCCCCGTCAGGTGCAGCTGTCGCTGCGCTGGGGCGTGGATCGCGCCACGGCGCGCCCGGCGTGGGACCTCGCCGACGCCCCGAGTGACGCCGTGGTCGCCGTGAACGCCGGGATGTTCGTCGATGCCCTCCCGTGGGGGTGGGTCGTGAACCGAGGTGGTGAACTCCTCCCACCGGGGCGCGGTCCCCTTTCGTCGGCGTTCGTCGTCACCAGGACAGGCGGGGTGGCGATGATCGATGGCGACGATGTCGGCACCTGGCGCGCCAGGGGCGATGTGGTGGAGGCGTTCCAGACCTATCCCACCCTGCTCACTGGCGATGGCGACGTTCCGGCCCCTCTCCGCGAGGGCGACAGCATCGACCGCGAACACCGCGACGCGCGGCTCGCAATCGGACTCGATCGGCAGGGGAGAGTCCTGATCGTGCTCACCCGCCTCGATCTCGCGCTGCCGGCGGCCGACCGGATACCGGTCGGACTCACCGTCCCCGAGATGTCAGCCGTCATGGGCTCGCTCGGCGCACGGCAAGCGGCGCTCTTGGACGGCGGGATCTCGGCCCAGCTGCGTCTCAAGGACTTCGATGGCGCGACGCGAGACTGGGCGGGGATGCGGCAGGTGCCCTTGGCGTTGGTTGCCCGCCCGCGTTAGGGCGCTCGGTCGCGCGGGCACCAATCCTTGCTGCGGTCGACCAACTGACTCCTGCGCGTCGCCCGCCCCCGATTCACATGCATGGCGGGCGGGCGACCAGCAGGCGCCCCTACTTCGCGGCCGGGACGACCACCGCGTCCACCACGTGCACCATCCCGTTGGAGCCGCGAACCTAGGCCACGATCTTCGCGCCGTCCACGGTGACGTCGTTCCCTGACTTCTTGATCGTCACCGAACCGCCGTCGGCCATGCTCAGCGTCATCCCGTCGGTGAGGTCGGCCACGTCATAGACCGAGG
>DAIESF010000332.1 GCA_027346425.1 Gemmatimonadota bacterium
CGCGCCGCGATGGCCGCGCGCGCGAGCGATCTGGCTGTGGTCGTCGTTGGCCTCGAAGAGGGGGAGTTTCGCGATCGTGCGTCGCTGCGGCTGCCGGGGCACCAGGTCGACCTGGTGCAGGCGGTGGCGGCAGCAGGCCGACCGGTGGTCGTGGTCGTCGTGGGCGGCAGCGCCGTCACGACGTCGGGGTGGGGGGATCGCGTCGGCGCCATCGTCCAGGCCTGGTATCCGGGTGAGGCGGGTGGGGAGGCGGTGGCCGATGTGCTCTTCGGCGACGAGGCACCGTCTGGTCATCTTCCCTTTACCGTCCCGGTCGCGGAGGGGCAGCTTCCCCTCTCCTACTATCACAAGCCCACTGGGCGTGGCGACGACTACGTTGACCTCACGGGGCGACCGCTCTATCCGTTCGGCCACGGGCTGGGGTATTCCCGCGTTGCCTACCGCGACCTGGTGGCTGATGCGGATACCTTCCACGCTGGCGACAGTGTGGTCGTGCACCTTCGGGTGCGAAACGAGGGCATTCGTCGCGCCACGGAGGTCGTACAACTCTACCTGCGCGATGAGGTAGCCTCGGTGACTCGTCCGGTGCTTATGCTGGCGGGATGGGCACGGGTTCCGCTTGCAGTTGGCGAGGAGCGCGAGGTGCGCATCGTACTCCCTCCGGACGCCTTCACCCTGCTCGATCAGCAGCTGCAACGACGAAGCGAACCGGGGCGATTCGTCCTCATGGCGGGAACATCCTCGGCCGACATCCGGCTCCGAACGGTCGTGACACTGCGCTAGACGAAGCGCGCCGGGTCCACCTGCACCGCCTCGCACAGTTCACGAAAGGCCGCCTCGCGCGTCGGGCGATCACCGGTGTTGAAGCGCAGGAAGAATGGGCGGTGATCCCAGTCGAAGGGATGGCGGGCCAGGCCATGGATGAAATAGAGCAGGGCCGCACAGTGCACGGCGACGTCGCCCTCCCGATGCAGCGCGCCGCGAAAAAGCGCATCGACGACCGGCGGCGGATGGAAGTCGGCGGCCTCGTCGATGATCTCGCCCAGCCCCCCCATCAGTTCGGCGCTCTCGATCCCGTCCACGATCATTCGGGTGCGCGTTTCGTTCGAGACGAGTTCCGGGGCCGCCTTCATGACGGCGACGCGGACCTCGGCGTTGCCGTCCTGCAGTGCCGTCCGCAGCACGTCGCGCGCCGTCTCGCTATCGATGAGCACCAACGCCTCCACGTCGCGCCATCCGCGCGGTGAACGCGTGACGAGGACGCGTTCGATCCTCGCTCTCTCCCCTGCCGAGGCGGCGCGGAGCGCATCGAGGTCGTAGCCGATCCCCTCACGCCACTTCTCGTAATCGATCTCCATGCTCGAGAGGAAGCGCTGCAGCGGAGAGCCTGGAGGCGATGACGCATCGCTGGCACCCTCGCCTGGCGAGAGCCGCGGCGACGCGTCGTCGATCCGGGTGAACTCGCGGTCGATCCGTTCCGCGGGAGCGGGCGGTACCTGCTGGCGCGCATTGATCGCGGCGCGCAGCGCATCCATGTCCGGCTCCGGTGGAGGTGGCAGGGGGGGCTCGCGGATGAAGTAGAAGCGGCGCGCATCGTGAAACTCCCCGCTGTACAGCGAGGTGTTGCGCGCGTAGCACTGGATCTCGTCATCCGACGCGCGTGCCCTGGTGCTCACGGCGTTGGCCAGCATGAAGTACGCCCCGGCAGGCGGCGCGGGAAACGTGTGCGAGACCTCGGTAATGGCATTGCCGGCCGCGAGTTCGGCGTCGAGCAGGGCGCGCAGCGCCGGTGGGAGTCGATCGGCCTCGCGACGGAACTGGTCCGGGATACTCACGTCACCAGATGCAGCTGGCGGACAACCGACGCGATCATGGTCACGGCGCCGTCGATCCCCAGCCAGTCGGTGTTGACGCACAGGTGGTAGTTGGACGGGGCCAGCCAATCGCGCTTCCAGTTTCGCCGCACATAGTCCTGCCGTTCCTTGTTCGTCTCGTCAACGCGCCTGGCGGCCTCGTGAAGGGGGATCCCTTCGCGCGCCGCGACCCGTGCAGCGCACGCGTCGCGCGGCGCCACGCACAGGACGTGCACCGCGTCCTGGCGATTCGCGAGCCACGCTTGCGCCCCGCGCCCGACGAGCACCACCGGGCCCCGTGCGACCGCCTCGTCGATGACCCGATGCGTCACCTCGAGGATGCGCTCCTCGGTGGGCGGGAGGGGGGCGCCGAGCGGCGCCGAGAGCATCTCCTGCGAACTGTACGCGAAGGCGTCGGCGATGCGTTCGGCAAGGGAGGGGCGGCGCTCCTCGATCGCCTGCACCTGGGCCGGTGTGACGTGGAGCCCCACTGCGACGCGCTCCACGAAGGCGTTGTCCAGCAACGCCCAATGCAGCTGACGGGAGAGTCCGGCGGCCACCTCGCTGCCACCCGAACCGAACATACGGGAGATGGTGACCACCGGCATTGTCGCCTACTCGTCGGTGAGGGTACGGCGTCGCACGAGTTCGGCGGGCGAGTAGCCGAGTGCCTCCCAGGTCGCGTTCCCCTCGAGGTTCTCGGTGGTGCAGTGCAGGCGCACCTCGCCGAGTCCGCGGGCACGGCACCAGGTCTCGGCTTCGCGCAAGAGGGCGCGAAGGACGCCGCGCCGGCGGTGCGAGGGGGCCACGTAGGCCGAGGTGAGGAAGCCGTAGCGCGTCGGGTGCACGAGGCGCGCCGCGCGCGAGACGGAGCAGCGCAGCAACCCGACCGCTGCCGCGTCGTCGATGGCGAGAAGGGTCACTTCCACCGGGGAGGCGAGCTGGGCCTCGCACAGGAGCCGCGCCTGCTGCGCCGCGTCGCTGCGGGGATGGGCGAAGAGCGGGCTGCGCGCCTCATCGCGCAGCAGCTGCAACCGGAGGGCAACCACCGTGTCGATGTCGGCGGGGGTCGCGGCGCGCACGACTACACCGGCTGCGGCCGTGATGGCCCGGCGCTGCGTCGACACCGGCATCAGGCGGAGAGCCCGCCCCCGAGGTCCTGCTGGCCGCCGCGCGGGCGCCGCTCCTGCGGCGCGCGCGAATAGTGACCGGCATCGGAGCGCGAGATCTTGCGACGGGCGACCAGCGATTCGAGGACGAGTTCGCAGGCCGCGGCGGTCGTCGCCGCGTCGCGCGCCGGGGCGAGCCCCACGTGGTGCACGAGCGCAGTGAGGCCGGGGACGGAGTCGAAGGCCCGGGCCAGGACCGCCGAATCGACGTCATCCGTCACCTGCAATGCGGCGCCGTCCTCGAACCAGAGGATGACGTCGTCCAGGTTCACGTTCCCGGCCCGGTCGCGAAAGGTGGCATCGGCGGCGCGGCGGATAAGCTCGCGGGCAATGGTGGCCGCCCCGACCAGCTCGCCCTCGTATTCCAACTCGATCTTGCCGGTAATCGCCGGGAGGGCGGCGTACACATCGGAGATGCGGGGGACGATCTCGTGGAGCCCGAGGGTGATGGCGCGACGCTCGGCGTTGGAGACCACGCCCTCCATGACCGAGATCGGCATGCGCTGCGAGACGCCCGACCGGCGGTCGATGCGCTTGTCGGTGCGCGCCTCGAAGGCGATGCGCTCGATGACCTCGGCCACGACGTCGGGGAGCCGCACGGGAAGCGACCCGCGCTGCGTCCAGGCCTCCTGCGCGGTGATCGCCATCCCCAGCTCCACCGTCTCCGAGTAGTGCGTCAGCACCTCGCTCCCGATCCGGTCCTTGAGCGGCGTGATGATCTTGCCGCGCGCGGTGTAGTCCTCGGGATTGGCGGTGAAGCAGAGGAGGACGTCGAGCGGGAGGCGGACCGGGTACCCTTTGATCTGGACGTCGCCTTCCTGCATGATGTTGAACAGCCCCACCTGCACCTTGCCGGCCAGGTCGGGGAGTTCGTTGAGCGCGAACAGCCCACGGTTGGCGCGCGGCAGCATGCCATAGTGGATCGTGAGCTCGTCGGAGAGGATGTGACCGCCCCGCGCCGCCTTGATCGGATCCACGTCGCCGATGATGTCGGCGATGGTGACGTCGGGGGTGGCCAGCTTCTCGACATAGCGATTGCCGCGCTCCACCCAGGCGATCGGCGTCTCGTCACCCAGCTCCTCGATGCGCTGCCGCGCGTACTTGGAGATCGGGGCGTAGGGATTGTCGTTGATCTCGCTCCCCGCCACGATCGGCATGCGCTCGTCGAGCAGCGTCACGAGCGCGCGCAGGATGCGCGATTTGGCCTGTCCGCGCAGGCCGAGGAGGATGAAATTGTGCCGCGCCAGGATCGCGTTCACGATCTGCGGCATCACCGTCTCCTCATAGCCGAGCACCCCCGCGAACAGCGGACCGCCGCCGCGCAGGCGCGCGATGAGGTTCTCGCGCAGTTCGTCCTTGACCGACCGCAGCACGCGCTGGCGTGTCCCCAGCGGGTGCGCCTTGAGGGCGCCAAGGGTGGTGGGCAGGGGCTGGTGCGACAACGGCGGCTCCGGAGAGTGTGAGGTCGAAGCTACAACGCGCGACGGAGGTCTCAAGTTCGCCGCCGGACACGAGCGAGCGCTCGGTCGCCGCCGGCGGCGCGGATTCCGCTGCGCTCAGTCGGCGGCGCTCACCTCGACGAGGTTGTCGTAGAAGACGGGGCCATGCCCCATGTCGGTCTCACGCTGCGACGTGGTCGCGTTGGCGTTCTGTCCATCCGGCGAGAACTTCCCCCACCAGATGGAGGGCGCCCACACCACGCCCTCACGCACCGACGATTCCACGCGAAGCCGCACCAGGAAGTGGCCGCGATCGTTGTGCACGACCACCATGGTGCCGTTCACCAACCCGCGGCGCTCGGCGTCCACCGGGTGCATGACGCACTCTGGTTCGGCGTTCTTCCGAAGTGACGCGATGTTGACGAAGGTCGAGTTCAGGAAGAAGTGCCGCGGCGACGAGATGAGGGACAGCGGATACCGCGCGGCGAGGGCGGGCGCGGTTTCCGGGAGTTCGTAGGGCGGGGTGTACGTCGGCAGCGGGTCGAGTCCCATGTCCGCCAACCGCTGCGAGTAGAACTCGCACTTGCCGCTCGGGGTGGAGAAGCCGCCGTTCGCGTATGGCAGATAGGGCGTGGGGATGTTCAGCCGGACCCACCCGTGCTCCATGAGGCGATCGAAGGTGACGCCGTGCATGCGCTCGTGCGGCGAATCCAGCGCGACACGCACGAGCGCCTCGTCGTCGTCGGCGAATAGGGCCGGGTCGAGCCCCATGCGCCGCCCAAGCTGGCGGAAGATTTCCGTGTTCGGCTTCGCCTCGCCTAACGGGGCGATGGCCGGGCGATTCAGCGAGGCGTAGTGGTGCCCGTACGCGAGGTGGACGTCCCAGTGCTCCAGTTGCGTCGTGGCGGGGAGGACGTAGTCGGCCCAGTCGGCGGTATTCGTCTGGAAGTGCTCGAGCACGACGGTGAACAGGTCGTCGC
>DAIESF010000383.1 GCA_027346425.1 Gemmatimonadota bacterium
GCCGACAATCGCGAAGCCTACGACGAAATCCTGAAGGAGGTCGATGCCACGCTGGTCGACCGCTACTTCTGCAATTTCTCGCTGTTCCAGTCGCTCCCCGACAACTGGGCGATCGACCAGCTCTTCCCGATCATGCCGATCCACCGCCTCACCGAGCGCCCGGAACGGCGGGGGACGCTGCAGGACGTCACCTGCGACTCGGATGGCAAGATCGACCGTTTTGTCGGGGGGAAGGATGGGCGCCCCAGCCTCGAGCTGCACGCCTACCACGATGGGAGCGACTACATCCTCGGCATCTTCCTCACCGGGGCATACCAGGAGATCCTGGGTGACCTGCACAACCTGTTCGGCGACACCAACGCCGTGCACATTCGCCTTACCGACGGCGGGTACGAGCTCACCGACCTGGTGCATGGCGATACGGTCACCGAGGTGCTCAACTACGTGCAGTTCTCGGCGTCGAACCTGCTGGCAACCTTTCGGCGCAAGGTGGGATCGGCGAGCGGCATCACGCGCCAGGAGGCGAACACGTTCATCGCCGAGTACGTCGCCGGGCTCGAGGGGTACACGTATCTCGAGGGAGAGGCGGCGCGGTAGCGCTCTTGGCGGGATGCAGCACACACAAACGGCGCCGTTAGGCGCCGTTTGTGTGTGCTGCGGGGTGGGTGCGCGGCATCACCGCGCGCACTCCCGTCACCCGTCGGTCGTCTCGTTCCTCCTACGCCCCGAAGCGCGCCGCGACCGCTCCCCAGTTCACCACGTTCCACCATGCCGCGATGTAGTCCGGCCGGCGGTTCTGGTACTTCAGGTAGTACGCGTGCTCCCAGACGTCGAGCCCGAGCAGGATGTCGCCGGGGGCGCGACCGTCCATGAGCGGGTTGTCCTGGTTGGGCGACGAGGTGATCGAGAGCTTGTTGCCGTCCTTGAGAAGCCAGGCCCACCCGGAGCCGAAGCGCCCCGTGCCGGCAGCCGCAAACTGGGTCTTGAAGGTGGCGAAGTCGCCGAACGAGGCGGCGATCGCCGCGCCGAGCGCCCCGGTGGGTTCGCCGCCGGCGTTGGGCCCCATCAGCTGCCAGAAGAGCGTGTGATTCCAGTGTCCGCCGCCGTTGTTGCGCACGGCGGTCCGGATGTCCTCGGGGACACCGGCCAGGTTGCCGATGAGCGCGTCGAGCGACTTGTCGTGGAACTCCGGGTGCTTGTCGAGCGCGGCGTTCAGGTTGGTGACGTACGCCTGATGGTGCTTGCCGTGGTGGATCTGCATGGTCTGCGCGTCGATGTGCGGTTCGAGCGCATCGAAGGCATAGGGCAATGCGGCCAGGGTGTGTGCCATGAGGTTCGTTCTCCCGGGAGGTCGTAAGGGGTGATCCGCGCCACGAGCGTTCGTGCGGTTCACCATCTCAAGTAAATCGCGGGAGCGGGGAGAGAGAAGCGTCTGAGCGATACCCTTGCCCGCGTCGCGTGCCTCGTCCAGAATCCCAATTCATGACCGATCGCGGCCACTCCACGCTCTCGCTGCACGTCGTCACCCACACGCACTGGGACCGCGAGTGGTACCGTACCGCGGGCGAGTTCCGGCTGGGGCTGGTCGATCTCGTGGATGAGGTGCTGGACGGAGCCGCAGGCGAGCACTTTCTTCTCGACGGTCAGGCCATCGTGCTCCGCGACTACCTCTCGGTGCGTCCCGAGCGCGAGGGCGCGCTGGCCGCAGCGCTTCGCGATGGTGCCGTTGAGGCGGGACCGTGGTACGTCCTCGCCGACAACCTGATTCCCGGCGGCGAAGCGCTCGTGCGCAACTTGCTGGTCGGACGCGCCGAGCTCGCCCGACTCGGCGCCGCGCCGCCGGGCGTGCTGTACTGCCCCGATGCCTTCGGACACCCCGCGGTACTCCCAGCCCTTGCTGCCGGTTTCGGCATTCCGCTCTGCATCGTATGGCGCGGCTACGGCGGGCCCCCTTGGCCACCAGGAGACAGCGCGCGCTGGCGCGCCACCGACGGCGGCGAGGTCCTGCTCTACCACCTCCCCCCTGACGGTTACGAGCTGGGATCCAACCTCCCTGCCGAGCCCGGCGCGGCACGGGCCACGTGGGAGCGGCTGCGAGGCATCCTGATGCCACGCGCGACGTTAGGCGTTGCCCTCCTCCCGAACGGCGCCGACCACCACGCGGTCCAGCCGCGGCGCGAGGAGGCGATCGCGGCACTCGCGACGGCGGCAGCGCCGGTCGAGGTGGTGAGTACCGGGCTGCAGCCCTTCTCCGACACGCTCGTGCAGCGCGCCGCGGCGCGGGCCCTTCCGGTCGTGCAGGGCGAGCTGCGCGTCTCCCCGGACCATGTCTGGTCGCTGCAGGGAACCTTTGGCACCCGCGCAGCGCAGAAGCGGGCGAACACCCACGCCGAACGCCTCCTGGTGCACCACGTCGAGCCACTCGCCGCCCTCGCATGGTGGCGCGACGGGCGCTCGCGTCGGCACGATGGGGGGGCGCTTTGGCGTACGCTGCTTGCCTGTCACCCGCACGACACGCTGTGCGGTTGTTCGATCGACGCGGTCGCCGACGCGATGGACCACCGGCTCGACACCGTGATGCGCGCCGGGGAGCTTGCCGCCCGCCGCTCGGCGCTGGGGCGCCTCGGTCACGATGCGGCGGTGGCGCGTGCGCTCGTGTCGCAGTGGGTCCCCGTCGTCGCGCTCTGGAATCCCGTCCCCCGACAACGCAGCGGCATCTGCGAGTTGGAGGTGGATGAACCGCTCGGCGTGGTGGCTGTGGGTCCGGGATCGGCCGGGCAAGCGCTCCCCAGCAGGGCAACGCGCCCGCTGCGGCTGGCCCACGGCGTGCAAGCCGTGCAGGAGCTGTCGCGTGAACTGGTGCACGTGCGGGAGGAGTCGCCGCGCCACTATCCACGGAACACGCTCGTCCTGAGGCGCCGCATCCTGGCGGTCGTGGACCCGGTGGAGGGAATGGAGATGTGCACCATCCCGCTGCAGCGCGGGCGTCCGCGTGCGGGTGCCGTGGAGCACCCCGTGGTTGCCACGGGCGATGCGCTCGACAACGGCCGCTGCCGCGTCTGGATCGACGGCGGAGCATCGCTCTGCCTGACCTGCGCCGACGGCACGACGCTGCGCGACGTCGTCGGGCTCGAGGTCGAGGGTGATCGTGGCGACCTGTACACGCATTCCGCCATCCCGGGGACGCAGTCGCACGGTCGCATCGCCCGGCACCGGCTCACCCGCCGCGGCCCGTTGCGCGGAGAGTTGCGGCTGACGATGCGTGCGGTGGTCCCGCCTCGTACCCTCAGCCGTGCCACCGGGGTCGAGATACGGCACCGTGCCACGCCGGTCACCGTGACGGTCGACGTGCGCCTCGACGCGGGGGCGTCGGCCGTGATCCTCGCCGTGCATGGTGAGAACCTCGCGGAAGACTGCCGCGTGCGCCTGGTCGTGCGCACAGGAGTCGCCCATCCCGAGGTGTGGGCCGATGCCGCCTTCGGCGAGGTCTCGCGCCCGCCGATCGCTGCGACGGGCGCGGTCGGCAGGGGTGCCGCAGGCGAGATCCCGCTCCCGACGGCGCCGCTGCACCGGTACGTGTCGCTCTATGCCCCCGAGCGCGGGGTCACTGTCATCAGCGACGGACTGGCGGAGTACGAGGCGACGGCCGAGGGGGCGGTCGCCGTGACCCTGCTGCGCGCGGTCGGGGAACTCTCGCGACACGACCTCCCCGAGCGCCCCGGTCACGCCGGATGGCCGGTGGCGACTCCCGGGGCGCAGTCGCGCGGGCACTTCGGCGGACGGTTCGCGATCTTCCCCCACGCCCCGCGCTCCGAGACCGTGCGGTGCGCGGTGCACCAGACCGTGGAAGACATGCTGCTGCCGATCGTTGGTGGGACGTGGGCGTCGGCCGTCGCCCCGCCGGAGCGGGTCGCGGGACTGTCGCTACGCGGCGAGGGGCTCGCGCTCTCGTGCTGCAAGGAGGGCGAAGATGGTCACTCGCTGGTGGTGCGGTGCGTGAACCTCCTCGACCGGGCAGTGGAGGGCGCGTGGCAGCTGGCGGGAGTGCAGGAGGCCTGGCTCGGGCGCCTCGACGAGACACCGCTCGGCGCGCTCGCCGTGCGCGACGGAAGCGTGGACTTCCACGCCCCGCCGCGTGCAACGATTACCGTCCTGTTGCGGCGCTAGCGCCCCATCAGCTTGCCGACCATCCCGGTCAAGTCGTCGACGACCGAACCGTCCTTGTCGCGATCGATGAGGTTCATCAGTCCGCCGAGTGCGCCCCCCGCCTGGCTGGAGATCGCGCTCTTCTCCTGCCCGAGCATCGCCGCCAGCCCGCCGGCGTCGAGGCCACCGTTCCGCTTGGCCGACCCCAGCGCCCCCATCACGATCGGGGCGAGCATCGCCAGGAGATTTCCCGCCTGCGCGCCATTGAGACCGCTCGACGCCCCGACGGCACTCTCCACCGCCTCCTGCTTTCCACCGAAGACGTGTTTCAGGATCGACGCACCGTTCGCAGCCCCCTCCGCACCCAGGACGGAGGAGAGATTGTTGAGCACGCTGCCATCGTGATCCTTGTCGAGCGCGCCAGCCAACGACGCGGCGCCATCGGGCGACTGCGCGTTCTTGGCCAGTGCGCCGAGAATCGCGGGGAGGGCGGCGCCCACCGCCTGCTGCGTCGTGGCGCTGTCGGCGCCAAGCTGCTGACCCAGCTTGGCGATCGTGTCGCCGCCGAGCTGCTGCATGAGTCCGTCAAGTAAGGAAGCCATGTGGAATCTCCCGTCGAGACGCGCAGCACGCGCGTCAGCTGAATGTGAGCGTGGACGCCAAGCCCAACCGCCGTGCGGGGCGCGGATCCGCGCCACCGGCATTCTGCAAGTAGGGTCGGGCGGTGGTGACGCGCAAGTCGCAATCTTCGCAAAGCGTGTAAGACGGTGCTCGGGCGAATCGGAGCGGCGCGTTACGGTCGTTCGCCGAGCGTGCGCACGTTCTCCCCGGCGAGTGCGTCACGCAACGCGTCGCCAAGCACCGTGCACGCGAGCACCGTGGCGATGAGCGCGAGCCCCGGGGCAAGCGCGACCCAGGGGGCGGTCACGATCAGCTCTCGACCCCCCGCGATCATGTTTCCCCAGCTCGGAGTCGGCGGTTGAATTCCGAGCCCGAGAAAGGCGAGCCCGCTCTCCAACAGGATGGCGTTCCCGACGCCGAGCGTGAGGGCGACGATCGCCGGCCCCAGTGCGTTGGGCAGGACATGGCGCCAGAGTGTCCGCCAGTCGCTCACGCCGGCTGCGCGCGCCCCCTCGACGAACGGACGCGGTCGCACGGCCATGACCTCTGCGCGCACCAGCCGGGCAACGCTCATCCATCCGGTGAGCGCGAGGACCACGACGACCGTCGCCGCCCCAGGGCGCCAGAGTGCCGCGCACAGCAGGAGGAGGATGAGGCGCGGGATGGCGAGCAGGGCGTCGCAGACGGCCATCGCCGTGCGGTCGACGACGCCTCGCCACCAACCGCTCATCGCGCCAACGACGATCCCGACGAGGGTTGCCAGGAGCGACCCCCCGATTCCCACCGCGAGCGAGATGCGCGCCGCCAACAGCATGCGCATCAGCACGTCTCGCCCGAAGCCATCCGTCCCCAGAGGGTGCAGCACTCCGGCAGCGTCGTGCGCCATGGGGGCGACCAGCCGCGCCCCCACGACGTCGCCGATGGCGAGCGGATCGGCGATCGCCATGGGGGGGACGGCGATGGCGAGCACGAGGAGGGCGAGGAGGGCGGCGAGTGCGCCGCGGGCGGCGCGTGTCATCGGCGATGGGTCTGAGCGCGAGGGGTCATCGCCGCCTCGGATCCATCAGGTGCAACGTCATGTCGGCCAGCGTATTGGCCAGGATGACCAGCGCTGCGTATACGAGTGTCGCGCCCATCACCACCGGGTAGTCGCGTGCGGCGATCGCCGAGAGCATGGCCCGCCCCATCCCCGGCCAGGCGAAGACTCCTTCGACGAAGACCGAGCCCGCCACGACCCCCGGCAGCGCCAGGGCGAACAGGACGATGAGCGGCGGCGCCGCGTTGGCGAGCACATGCCGCCCGAGGACGCGACGTTCCTGAACACCCTTGGCGCGCGCCGTGCGCACCCAATCGCTCCCCACGAGGTCGATGGCGATCCCGCGTGCATAACGAGCCATCCCTGCCGCACCGATCGATGCGAGGACCGTGACCGGAAGGATCGCGTGCCGCGCGACCTCCAGCGCCGCTCCCCACCCGGCCGTAGTCGAGGCCGGGCTTCGGACGCCGAACGCGGGGAGTCGTAGCCACCCGGGAAATCCCCACCACGAAGCCCCCGTAGTGAAGAGGGCGACGAGCGCGAGCGCCAGCCAGAAGCTCGGCGCCGCGAAGACCGCGATCCCCGCGATACCGAGGATGCGATCGGGCCAGCGGCCGCGCTGCGCCGCCTGATACAGGCCGACACTCACGCCCACGACAAAGGTCAGCGCCAGCGACGCCCCCCCGAGTCCGAGCGAGACAGGGAGGGCGCGCGCCAGCACCCGCGTCACCGGCTCTCGCTGCGCGAAAGAGTCGCCAAGATCTCCCCGCAGCACGCCGCCCACCCAGCGTGCATATTGCTCGGGCAACGACGCGTCGAGCCCGAGGGTGCGACGCAGGCGCGCGACTTCCTCGCCCGACGCCGAGGGCGACACGAGGAGATCGGCCGCATCCCCCGGAGCGAGGTGGGCGAGGAGAAAGGTGAGCGAGACGACGAGCCAGAAGAGGAGGAGCGACTCGACGCCGCGTTGGATGAGGGCGCGCACATCGTCATAATGCTCCGTGTCCCGCTCGCGTCAACGTCTCGCCGCCCATGGCGGGCGCTCGCACCCACGACCCCTCCGCGGGTTCCGCGCGCGCGCGCTGCCTTCTCGCGCGCTGCCCTCGCGTGGGCGGCGGTCGCGCTGTTGGCGGCCGCGGCTGGCGGCTGCCGAGCGACCCCTTCGACCGATCGCCCCTCGCCGGGCGACGTCGTCGTGATCGCCTCGGGCGCCGATCTCGAGTCGGCCAACCCATTGGTGACACTGCACCCGATGGCCCGGCAGGTGCAGCGCTACGCGCTCTTCGTCACGCTGACCCGATACGACTCGGCGCTGCGCCCCGTCCCGTACTACGCCCGGCGCTGGGCGTGGGGGGATGGCCGTCGGGTCCTCACGATGTGGCTCGACCCGGCGCTCCGCTGGCACGACGGGATCCCGACCACCGCCCGCGACGTGGCCTTCACCATGGACGCGGCCCGCGACCCCGACACCAACTCGCCGCGCGCCGCCGAACTCGAATGGCTCGAGCGTGTCGACGTCGTCGACGATACCACCATCACCCTCGTCGCCCGTCGTCCGCTGGTTGCGCTCCCCGCCATCCTCAGCGAACTCCCGATCGTCCCCGCCCATCGGCTCGCGTCGGTGCGGCGCGGCGATTTCCGCCGCGCCCCTTTCGCCACCGCACCGTTAGGCAACGGCCCGTTCATCTTCCGCGAGCGCCGCGCCGGTGAGCGTTGGATCTTCGACCGGAACCCCGACTTCCCCCCCTCGATGGGAGGCGCGCCACACATCGGCCGCCTGATCGTAGCCGTGGTCGACGAGCCGACGACCAAGTTCGCCGGCCTGGTGAGCGGAGATCTCGACATGGCCGGGATCAGCCCGACCATGGCCGCGCTCGTGACGCGCGACCCGACGCTCGAAGTCCGCTCGTACCCGGTCACTTTCTCGTACGCGCTCGCCTTCAACACGACTCGTCCTCCGTTCGACGACGTGCGGGTGCGGCGTGCGCTGAGCTCGGCGATCGATCGCGACCGCATCGTGCAGGTCGCCCTGGCTGGCTTCGGCACCCCGGCGACCACCGCCGTCCCCCCGGAGCACCCCCTTGCGGCTGGCGATGGAGGCGGCGCTCTCTCCCGTCTGAACCTGCAGGCGGCCTCCCGGCTGCTCGACGATGCGGGTTGGCGCCTGGGTCGCGACGGCACGCGACGGCGCGCGGGTGCGGCGCTGCGTTTCACCCTCCTGACGGTGGGGAGCGGCGACAATGCCCTCGAGCAACTCGTGCAGGGTGACCTGCGCCGGCTTGGTGTCGCCATGGAGATCCGCCAGGTGGAGCTGGGCGCCTTCCTCACGGAAGCCCGAGCAACCCCCAAGCGGTTCGACGCCCTCGTCACCGGGATCCCAGGCGACGTGTCGCTCAGCTACCTGGCGGCCATGTTCGATGGCGCGCAACGCGGGGGCGCGCTCGACTACGCCGGCTATCACGATGCGCGCCTCGACAGCGCCTTCGCCGCCGTGCGGGCCGCGACACACGACACGATGCTGCGTGCCGCGTGGGGCAGCGTGCAGCGCGACCTGGACGATCGCGTCCCCGTTGCCTGGCTGTACCACGCCCGGGGGGTGCAGGGACTGCGCCGCCGGCTGCACGGCGTCCGATTCGACCTGCGTGGCGAACTCGCGACGCTCCATGACTGGTCCGTTGCAGCTCCGGGGAGCGGCCGGTGACCGTCCTCCTCTCCCCCGATGCCATCGCCGCGCGGCGCCCCGTGGCCCGCGCGTCGCTCGCCCCCCTCGCCCGATCGCTCCGCGACGAACTCGCCCCTCTGCTCGACGCCGGGACGCCCTGGATCCCCGCCGAGAAGGCGCGCCTCACGCGCGCCGGGGGGCGCTGCCCGCGCGATGGCGTCCTGCTCGACTTCGATCCGTGGCGCCCGCGTGAGCATCGCTGCCCGGTGTGCGCAACGTCGTATCGCGACGAGGATCACTACCGCTGGTGGGTCATGAACTACCAGCTGTGGCTCGCCGAGCGAAGCGCGCACGCGGCGGCCCTCTACGTCCTCACCGACGACGTGCCGTGCGGGGTGCTGGCCGCCGACATCCTGCGGGGCTACGCCGCGCGCTACGCGTCGTACCCCAATCGCGACAACGTCCTCGGGCCCACGCGCCCGTTCTTCTCCACCTACCTGGAGTCGGTCTGGCTGTTGCAGCTGGCGGTAGCCCTCGACCTCCTCGAGTCGCGCGACGGACACACGGCGCTCGGCGACGAGGTGCGGGAGCGGGTGATTCGTCCCAGTGCGACCCTCATCGCCTCGTACGACGAGGGCTCCTCCAACCGGCAGGTCTACAATTGCGCAGCAGTGGCCGCCGCAGGGGCCCTGCTCGGCGATGAGGGATTCATCGCCGCGGCCACGCGCGGCCCATCGGGGTTGGCGACCCTCATCACCAGCGGGCTCCTGGACGACGGGACCTGGTACGAGGGAGAGAACTATCACCTGTTCGCGCATCGCGGCCTCTGGTACGGCGTCACGATCGCCGATGCGCTTGGCCTGTCGCTCCCCCACGAGGGGCTCCGTCGCTTCCGCGAGGGATTCGCCACGCCGTTCGCCACCGCACTCCCCGATTTCACCTTCCCCTCACGCCGGGACTCGCCGTACCGGGTGTCGCTCCGGCAGTGGCGCATCGCCGAGAGCTGTGAGCTGGGCGTGGCCCGCGCCGACGATCCCCGGTTGTTCGCCGCCCTCGCCGCGCTGTACGACCGGCGAGTGGCGGAGGGGGCGACCGCTCGCGCCTGCTCCACCGCCGAGGCCGAGCGCAACGTGGCACCGGTGCGACTCTCGCGTGCATCGCTCGGGTGGAAGTCGCTCCTCTTCGCCCGCGACACGCTTCCCCCGCTCGCCGAGCGCGCCCAGAAGTCTGTGCACCTGGCGGGGCAGGGGATTGCGGTCTTCCGGCGCGACCGCGCCCGCACGTGCATCGCCCTCGACTAAGGGGAGTCGGGGGGAGGGCACGGTCATCCGGACCGCCTGAACCTGTGGCTCGTCGTGGGCGACGCCCGCATCCTGGAGGACGTGGGAACGGGCTCCTACGTCGATCCGACGCTGCATTGGTATCGCAGCACCCTCGCCCACAATGCGCCGCTTGCCGAAGGGCGCTCCCAGTGGAAGACGGAGGGAGCGCTCACCGCGTGGGACGAGCGCGCCGATGCAGGGATCGTCGCGGCGCGGGCGACCATCGCCCCCGGAGTCGAGGTCGAGCGCACCGTGGTCGCGATGGCGGGATATCTGGTGGATGAAGTGCGCTGGCGGTCGGACCGCGTCATCACCTTCGACCTTCCCCTGCACGTCGATCTCGATGTCGTCGATGGCGAGGAGTGGCGTCCGGCGACCCTGGCCGGAGGAACGGGGCAGGAAGATGGATTCGACTTCGTGTCCGACACCAACCACCTCCCTGGCGCACGGCAACTCGCGTTCGCGGCAGAGGTGACGGGAGTCCCGGTGCGACTGTGGTCGTGGGTGGACGCACCGCACGAATGGTGGCGATGCGTCGCCCCGGGGCCACCGGGAGCGGGGCGCCGTCGCTTCGTCCTCCTCCGCTCTCGAGCGTCGAGTGGGTGCATCCGCAGCGTGTGGAGCTGGCGGCGGGAGATCGGCGCGGTCATGCTCGACGGCGAGCACCTGGTGGTGTCGCAGGGCGCGGAGAAGCGGCATGAGCACCAGCGCCGCTCCATCGAACCCGGTCGATCGGAGTGGCGCATCGCCGTCACCACCGACGATGGCGCGATCCATCTCGCCTTTCCCATTGCATCTGACGGACAACCGGCGGATACCGGCACGCGCGAGGGGTCGTGCGAGGCATCGCAGGGAGGGCCCCCCGGCCTTCCGGCCTTCCCCCCGCCCGACGCTATGACGGCGACCGGTGACGCCTCCGCCGTCGCCACGGCTGCGCCGGCCATCGCCCTCCGGTCATCCCTCGTGCTCCCCGCGGAGGCCGGGACGCTGGCCGGGTCGCCCGAGCGCGTGGTGCCGCTGCAGCTGGACGCGCCCGTGCACGCAGCCATGCACGCACACGCGGACGCATCGAGCGCCGCCGCCGACGAGCGGCACGTCGCCCGATTCGCCCTCGGCCGGGCCCACTATCGCCGGTCCGAGCAGAGCTGGGACGAGGCGGGGGGGCCGACGGCGTTCGTGGCGGTCGCCGCGACCCGCGACTCGCTGGTGGTCGAGGTGACGGTCCCCGACCCGTCGCCCGTCTTCGCCCCCCCTCGGGCCGACAACTCGCTCGACAACGAGCACCCCGACATCAACTCCGACGGGGTGCAGCTCTACCTGGGGGCGT
>DAIESF010000392.1 GCA_027346425.1 Gemmatimonadota bacterium
CCGATGCGCAGCATGCGTCCAATGGGGGCCCAGCGCATGGTCTCGGCGCGCCACGGCACGAGCGTCGCGCGAATGGACGGCCAGGCCATGGCGAGGAGCGTCCCCATCATGATGCAGCGTCCGATGGCGGTCGAGATCGACGCCCCGACCGCGCCTAACGGCGGCGCCCCCAGGTTCCCGAAGATGAAGATCCAGTTGAGGACGACGTTCGCCACGTTGCCGATGATGACGGCGACGAGGATGGGGCGGGTGACGTGGAAGGACTGCAGTGCCTGGCGCACGAGCACGAAGACGAAGTAGGGAAGCGTGGCCGGGATCTGGATGCGCACATAGCTCGCGGCGATCGGGATCACGTCGGCGGGCTGCCCGAGGAGGCGCAGGATCGCCGCCGTGGGCACGATGCAGAGCGCCGCGGCCACCGTCACGCCGAGCGCCAGCACCAATCCCCGCTGCACTCCGAGGGCGACACCGTCCGCGTCCCCCGCCCCCACCGCCTGGGACACCACGGGGTCGATCGCCATGACGATCCCGGCACCGAACAACGAGATCGTGGTCCACCAGAAGTTGCCTAACGCCACTGCCGCCAGGTCGGTGGCCGAGACACGTCCCACCATGGCCGCGTCGACCACCCCCATCAGCATCAGCCCCACCTGCACCGCCACGATCGGCGCGGCCAGCACGGCGACGTCGCGCAGTTCGCGTCGGGTGGGCACTCGCAGTGCTCCCGGTCGCTCACGCGCCACCTCGCGATGAGACGACTGCGGGGCGCTCACTGGGCGCCCCGCACTCCCGTCTCCCGCCTCCCGTCTCCCGTCCGGTGGACTCACTCCCACTCGATGGTGGCCGGTGGCTTGGAACTCACGTCGTAGACCACGCGATTCACTCCCTTCACCTCGTTGATGATGCGGCTGGAGATGCGCGCCATCACGTCGTGCGGGAACGAGTACCAGTCGGCCGTCATGCCGTCGGTGCTGGTCACGGCGCGTAGCGCCACGACGTTCTCGTAGGTGCGGTAGTCGCCCATTACTCCGACCGAGCGCACGGGGAGGAGAACGGCGAACGCCTGCCAGATGTCGTTGTACAGTCCGGCGGCGCGGATCTCCTCGAGGTAGATCGCGTCGGCTCTCTGCAGCACCGCCACCTTGTCTGCCGTCACGTCACCCAACACACGGATTGCCAGTCCTGGCCCCGGGAAGGGGTGGCGCCCCACCATCTCCTCGGGGAGCCCGAGTTCACGCCCCACGTTGCGCACCTCGTCCTTGAACAGCTCGCGCAGCGGTTCGATGAGCGTGAACTTCATGTCGGGCTTCAGCCCGCCCACGTTATGATGGGTCTTGATCGTGGCGCTCGGCCCACCCTTCGCGCTCACGCTCTCGATCACGTCGGGATACAGCGTCCCCTGCACGAGGAATGCGGCATCCTTCCCGGCCTCGGCGGCAGCGTCCTCGAAGACATCGATGAACGTGTGCCCGATGATCTTCCGCTTCTTCTCCGGCTCGCCCTCCCCCGCCAACGCCGAGAGAAAGCGCTCCTCGGCGCGCACGGTCACCAGCTTGATGCCCAGGTGCGCGCGGAAGGTCCGTTCCACTTGCTCGCGCTCGTGCAGGCGCAACAACCCGGTGTCCACGAAGATGCAGGTGAGCTGGTCACCGATCGCCTTGTGCACGAGCGCCGCCGCCACCGACGAATCCACCCCCCCCGAGAGGCCGCAGATCACGTGCTTGTTTCCCACGAGGGCGCGAATTTTCGCGACCTCGTCGTCGATGAAGTGTCCCGGCGTCCATCCGGGTTCGCAGTGGCACACCTCGAACAGGAAGTTCGAGATGATGTCCGGCCCGCGCACGGTGTGGTGCACCTCGGCGTGGAACTGGATCGCGTGGATCGGGCGCGACTCGTGGCGCATGGCCACCACCGGGTTGTCGGCGCTCGACGCGGTGAGGGCGAAGCCCGGCGGGACCTGCTCCACGTGGTCGCCGTGGCTCATCCACACCTGCGACTTCTCCCCCTGGTCAAAGCCGGCAAACAGGCCGGTATTCTCCCGCACCGTGATCTCGGCGCGCCCGTATTCCCGGCGCCCGCCCCCGACGATCGATCCGCCAGATGCAAGGGCGATCCACTGCATCCCATAGCAGACGCCAAGAATCGGGGCGACGTCGAGAATGGCGGGATCGAAGGTGGGGGCCCCCTCGTCGGTCACCGACGACGGGCCACCCGACAGGATGATCCCCGTGGGGTTCCACGCCTTGATCCACGCGAGGTCACGCGTGGGCGGGTGGATTTCGGAGTAGACGCGCGCCTCGCGCACCCGTCGCGCGATGAGCTGCGTGAACTGCGATCCGCAATCGAGGATGAGGATGCGGCTCCCCATGGTTGTCAGGTTCACGCGTCGTCCGGTGCCTGGAAGGTGTGAATGTCCTTGAGCTTGAAGAAGTGCACGTCCTTGGTGTCGAGGTCGAGGATCGCGCCACTCGGTTCCCCGTGTAGCCAACCGCACCCCTCGCCGGGATTCACGATCAGGGTCTCGCCCCGGATCATCATTTCCTCGCGATGCGTGAAGCCATGCACCACGATGGCGTGCGATTCCACCGAACGCGGGTTCACGTCCACCAGATCGTGCACCAGGAGGATGCGCTGCCCGCCGAGTTCGAAGGAATGGGGCGACTCGAAGAGCTCGATCCCCATTCCCTGCTGCGCGTAGGCGCGAATCCCCTCGTGGTCCCCGTCGTTGCGTCCGAAGACCCCGACCATCGGCATGTTCAGCTCGAGAAACGGCTTGAGCGAGAACGGCGCGCAGAAGTCACCGGCGTGCAGCACCATGCCGACGCCGCGCTTCTGCATGTACTGCAGCAGCCCTTCGATCGCCGGCAGGCGATCGTGCGTGTCGGAAAGCAGCCCGACGAGCATCAGGAGTTCCTCCATTCAGGAGTGACCGACTCGCGCCGCACGAGATCGGTATAGGTCTCGCGCGCCGTGATCACCGCCCAGCGGGATCCGTCGACCAGCACCTCGGCCGCGCGCGGGCGCGCGTTGTAGTTCGAGGCCATGCTGATGCCGTAGGCACCGGCCGTGAACACACAGAGCAGCGCCCCCGGTTGCACGTCCTCGATGTCACGGTCGAGTGCGAGGAAGTCGCCGCTCTCGCAAATGGGGCCCACCACGTCGAATCGCCTGCGTCCGGCCACGGCGTGCACCGCCTCGATGCGATGATACGCATCGTAGTGCGACGGGCGCAGGAGGTCGTTCATCCCGGTATCGGTGATGAGCACGTCGCGCCCGCCGCTGCGCTTGCGATACAGCACGCGCGCCAGGAGCACGCCAGCCTCGGCGATCAGGAAGCGCCCGGGCTCGATGATGAGTTCGAGCCCGAGTCGCTGTACGGCGGGGACGACGATCGACGCATATCCGGCAAGGTCGGCCGGCGCCTCGCCTTCGTACGGGACGAACAAGCCGCCGCCGATATCCACGTGCTCGAGCGTGTCGACGCCCTCGGCACGGAGCCTCCCGATGAGTGCCTCGAGCCGGGAAATGCCATCGGTGTACGCCGCCAGGTCGGTGAGCTGCGACCCGATGTGCATCCCGATCGCGACCAGGGTGACGTGCGGGAGCGCATGGGCGAGCGTCGCGACTGTATGGGCTTCGTCGAACGGGACGCCGAACTTGTCCCCCTTTTCCCCCGTCTTGATGTAGTCGTGAAAGGTCTCGACGGTGATCTCCGGGTTCACGCGGATCCCCACGCGCGCCGTCGTCCCCGCGAGTCCCGCCAGGGCATCGATCTGCCGCAGCTCCGGCTCCGACTCCACCGAGATCACGTGCACGCCGGCGGCGATCGCCTCGCGCAGCTCGTGCGCCGACTTCCCCACCCCGCCGAAGATGATCTCGTCAGGCGCAAACCCGGCCAGCTGGGCGCGGTACAGTTCGCCGCCCGAGACGACATCGATGCGTGCCCCGGCCTCACGGATGACCGCGAGGAGGCCGAGCGACGCGTTGGCCTTGCAGGCGTAGTGAATGCGATGCGGCACCGGCGCCAGCACCGCGTCGAGCCGCCGGAACTGGTCGCGGATTGCCGCCGCGCTGTACACGTACGCCGGCGTCCCGACGGCGTCGGCCAGCTGGTCCATCGGCACCCCCTCGCAGTGCAGGGTGCCGGACACGCGGTTGAACATGGACATCAGTACGCCTTGGCCCAAATCACGGTGTGCTTGGCTGGCTCGCCCGTCACCATGCACGTCGTTGCGGCTCCCTGCGTCACGAACTCCGGCTCGGGGATGCAGCGAATCGTCGCCTTCGTCTCCTCCTTCACCTTCGCCTCGACGGCGGGGTCGCCATTCCACCCCGCGTACACGAAGGCGCCGTCGCCCTCCATGACTTCCTTGAAACGATCGTAGCTGATCGCCTCGCGGATGCTGTTCGCTTCGCGTCGTTCGCGGGCGGCCCGCAGCATGTCGCCCTGCATCGTGGCAAGGAGCGCGCTCACCGTCTCGGGGAGCCCGTCGAGCGAGAGCGACGCCTTTTCACGCGTGTCGCGGCGCGCGGCCATGCATGACCCGTTGGCCAGGTCGCGGGGGCCGAGTTCGAGCCGGAGGGGGACCCCCACCAGTTCCCACTCGTAGTACTTCGCGCCGGGCTTCATCCCCTCGCGCGCGTCGATGTGCACCCGCAGGCGATCGTCGCCACGCCCACCCCACGTCGTCAGCGCCTGCTTCACCTGGCCGGCCGCCTCGAGGAGGCGCGCGCGTTCGTCCTCGCTCTTCCAGATGGGGACGATGACGACCTCGGTGGGCGCGAGCTTGGGGGGGATCCGGAGCCCGTTGTCGTCGCCATGCGTCATGACGAGTCCACCGACCATGCGCGTGGAGACGCCCCAACTCGTGTTCCATGCGTATTCCATGGAGCCGGACTCGCTCTGGAACTTGAGGTCGAACGCCTTGGCGAAGTTCTGTCCGAGGTTATGCGATGTCCCTGCCTGCAACGCCTTGTTGTCCTGCATCATCGCCTCGCAGGAGTACGTGCGCAGCGCGCCGGCGAACTTCTCGCTCTCGCTCTTCAGGCCGGTGATGACGGGCATCGCCATCCCCTCTTCCATGAACGTGCGATAGAGCCCGAGGATCATGCGTGTCTCTGCCTCGGCCTCATCGTGCGTCACGTGCGCCGTGTGCCCCTCCTGCCAGAGAAATTCCAGCGTGCGGAGGAAGAGGCGTGTGCGCATCTCCCAGCGCACGACATTCGCCCACTGGTTGATGAGGATGGGGAGGTCACGATAGCTCTGCACCCACTTGGCGAACATCGAGTAGATGATGGTCTCCGATGTGGGACGCACGACCAGCGGTTCCTCGAGCAGCTTCCCGCCACCGTGCGTGACGACCGCCGCCTCGGGGGCAAACCCCTCGACGTGCTGCGCTTCCTTGTGCAGGAACGACTCGGGGATGAAGAGCGGGAAGTACGCGTTTCGATGCCCGGTGGCCTTGAACATGTCGTCGAGCGCGCGTTGCATGCGCTCCCAGATGCCGTAGCCGTTGGGGCGAATCACCATGCAGCCGCGCACGGGCGAGTAGTCGGCCAGTTCGGCGCGCAGAACGGTCTCGTTGTACCACGCGCTGAAGTCGGCGGCGCGGGTGGTCAGTTTCTTGTCGTTCATGGATTTGGGAGAAGACGAGAGGACGAGAAGACGGGAAGACGAGAAGTGCTGGCACGAGCCTGACTTCCTTCGATCTCATCCTCGCGGTCGGTCGGCAATGGAGCGGATGCGTGCGTTCAACATGGTGGCAATCGGATCGTCCAGGCTACCGAGGGTGCTTGTCACTCGCTCCAGGTAGCTCCCCACGTCGCTGGCCTCCAGCAGGGTATCCACCATCACGTGCTTTTGCCGTACATCACTGCCGCGGAAGGGCCGCACGATCCCCTGACCGTGGTTCTCTACGATCAGCGCATTCAGCGCGCCCCCCTTCTCGCCAGCGCGCATCTGCGCGTCCGACTTCTGCGAGGCGAGCTTGTCGCGGTTCAACGCGTATGTTGTCGAGAAACCGAGCCTGCGAAGCGCCGCGCCCACACGAACGACGTACTCAGGGGCGACATCCTGGGACGGCACAACGACAAAATCGAACGTGGGTTCTCCCCCGGGCATCTTTCCACGATCCTTGAGCAGCTCGCCCAGCACCACGTCCCCCATCCCGAAGCCTAACGCCGGCATTTCCACGCCGCCGAGTGCCGCCAGGAGGTTGTCGTAGCGCCCGCCGCCGCACACGGCGCGGAATTCGCCCTTCGCGTCGAACAGCTCGAAGACGATCCCGGTGTAGTACGCGAGCCCGCGGACGATCGTCAGGTCGAGGCGCAGGTAGTCGCGCACGCCGTGCGCATCGAGGAGGGCGCGATACGTGTCGAAGCGTTCCAGCGCCGCCGTCACGTCGGCATCGCTGGCGAACTCGATGCGCAGGGCGTCGAAGTCCGAGGCCTTGACGAGCTCGAGGACGCGCCCCGCTGCCGACGCCGGCACGCCAGCATTGGTCATCTTCTTGACGAGGGCCTCGGCCGGCTCGCGCTCGATCTTGTCCACCGCCGCGAAGACCGCTCCGACCGCCTCGTCAGGCACTCCCGCCCCGCGCACCAGCGCCGTCAGCAGGCGACGGTCGGAGACGCGGGCCACCACGTCGTCGGGCCCCAGCCCGCACGCGCGCACGATCTCGCAGGCCACGGCCAGCAGCTCGGCGTCGGCCGCCACATCGCTCTCGCCGAAGATGTCGACGTTCAGCTGAAAGTGTTCACGCAGCCGCCCCTTCTGCTGCCGCTCGTAGCGGAACAGCTGGGGAATCGAGAACCAGCGCACGGGCTTCCGCAGGGCGTTGGCCCGCGCCGCCACCATGCGCGACACGGTGGGTGTCATTTCCGGGCGGAGCGAGATCTGTCGCCCCCCCTTGTCCTCGAAATTGTAGAGCTGGCCGACAATCTCGTCGCCGCTCTTTTTCGTGTAGAGATCGAGCGGCTCCAGGGGAGGACCGTCGTACTCGACAAAGCCGAAACGCCGCGCCACATCCCGCCACCGCTCGAAGAGCCAGGCGCGCTGCGCGAATTGCTCGGGATAGAAGTCTCGAAACCCTGGAAGTGCCCCCGTAGACATTGGGGAAAGCTACCCGGCCAGCGGATCGACCTGCAAGCGAGCCATTGCATCTCCCACGGTGTGGAAGGAGCCCGTCACCAGCACGGTGGCACCGCGCGCGCGCCCCTCCTGGAGGGCGCGATCGAAGTCGGGAACGGCGCTCGCCGACCATCCCCGCAGGCGCGCGTACGATTCCGCCTCGTCCAGGCGCCACGCCCGGCTCTGCGGCGCCGTCGGCGCTTCGGTCAGGACGAAGTGCGAGACGATGGGAGCGAGAGCCTCCATGACCCCCCGCCAGTCCTTGTCATCGAGAACGCACAGGACGGCAACCACGGGGCTATCCGTCGCGATATGCGCCAGGGTCCCGGCCAGCACCGCCGCCCCGGCTGGGTTATGCGCCACGTCGAAGATGTACGGCGGGGCGATGTGGAATCGCCCCGGGAGCCGCACGCGCTCGAGCCCGCGCGTCGCCGCTTCCCACCCGCCCCAGAGGGGGGATCCCGCCGCACGCAACATCAGGAGCGCCAGCGCCGCGTTCGAGGCCTGATGCGCCCCTGCCAGCGGCGTATGGAGCGTGCGACGCGCGCCATCGATGTCGAGGAGGAAGCTCGTCCCGGTCGCCCCCACGTCGATTGCGCGCGGCGGCGCGTCGCGCCACACGCTCACCATGCCCGAGGCCCCGTGCTCCGCTGCCAGCGACGCCAGCAAGGCATCGATCGCCGGGTCGCTCTCCCCGCTCGCCGCCGGGACGCCCGCCTTGAAGATCCCCGCCTTCTCCGCGGCAATCGCCTCCCGCGTGTCGCCGAGGTATTCCACGTGGTCGATCCCGATCGACGTCACCCCGGCCACCAGCGGCCTAACGACGTTCGTCGAATCGAGACGCCCGCCCAGACCGGTCTCGATGACCGCGACATCGACCCCCGACTCGGCGAAGTACTGGAACGCCATCGCCGTCGTGGCCTCGAAGAAGGTGGCACCGATGCGCTCGACCGCCGGGAGCCAGCGCTCGATGAAGTCGGCGACGTACGTTTCGGAGACGGCAACGCCGTCGACCACGAAGCGCTCGGTGAACTCGACGAGGTGCGGCGAGGTGTACTTCCCGGTGCGCAGCCCTCGCTCGCGCAGGAGCGCCTCGAGGGTGGCGCAGACGCTCCCCTTTCCGTTCGTCCCGGCAACGTGGAACGTGCGCAGGGCGAGGTGCGGGTCGCCCATCGCCGCCAGCAACGCCCGCGTTCGCTCCAGCCCAAACTTGCTCTTGCCTGTGGTGCGCGCGAACAGGTACTGGAGGGCGTCGCGATACCGGCTCAGGTCGTCGCCCATGCCGCGGCCGCCGGCTTGCCACTCATGTGGCGCAACAGGCGGCCCACAGTCTGCTTGAGCTCCTTGCGGTGCACCACCACGTCGAGGATCCCGTGGTCGAGCAGGAATTCTGCCGTCTGGAACCCCTCGGGAAGATCCTGCCCCAGCGTCTGCTTGATGACGCGCGGCCCGGCAAAGCCGATCACCGCCCCCGGCTCGGCAATGATCGCATCGCCGAGCATGGCGTAGCTCGCGCTCACCCCGCCGGTCGTGGGGTTGGTGAGGATCGAGACGTACGGGATGCGCCGGTCCGCCAACTGTGACAGCACGGCCGAGACCTTGGCCATCTGCATGAGGGAGAGGACCCCCTCCTGCATGCGGGCCCCTCCCGACGCCGAGATGACGATGAGCGGATGCTTGCGCTCCAGCGACCGCTGCGCGAGGCGGGCAATCTTCTCGCCCACGACCGACCCCATCGACCCGCCCATGAAGGCAAAGTCCATCACGCCCAGATTCACGGGCATCTCGCCCAGCGTCCCGGCCACCGTCATGATCGCGTCGGTGTCGCCGGCGTTGGCCCGCGCCTTCTTCAGGCGCGCTTCGTAGTCGGGGAAGCCCAACGCGTCGATCGACCGCAGGTCGGTCTCGGTCTCCTCCCACTTCTCGTCGTCGAGCAGGAGCTGCACGTACTCGACCGCCCGGATGCGCCGGTGGTAATCGCAGTTGGGGCACACGTTGAGGTTCCGCGCGAACTTCTCGCGGATATCGGTATGCCCGCACGCCTCGCACTTCTCCCACGCATCCGCCGGGATGTCGAGCCGCTCGCGGCGTGGCTGTCGTGGCTTCTTTTCCTTCCGGAACCAGGCCATGCAGGAATTATGGAGGACGAGGGAGAGTGCTGGTAGGGGGACGCCGCCTGGCGGGCTAGCGACGCAGCCCGATCGGGAGGGCGTCGGCCTCCCCGCGCCCCTCGGACGAGATGCGCACCAGGATCCCGATCGCCAGCCAGCAGGCGAGCATGAAGGACCCGCCGTACGAGAAGAACGGGAGCGGGATGCCAGTGATCGGCATCAGGTTGAGCGTCATCCCGACATTCTCGATCACGTGCACGAACCAGCTGCCTAACAAGCCGAAGGCGACCAGCGAGCTGAAGGCGTCGTTGGCCCGCGACGCCACGCGGATGACCCTCAGGAAGAGAAAGAGGAAGAGCGCCAGCGCGATCGAGACGCCAAGGAAGCCCAGCTCCTCCCCGACCACCGCGAAGATGAAATCGGTGTGCTGTGCAGGGAGAAAGGCCCCCCGCTTCTGCGTCCCGAGGGTGAACCCCTTCCCCAGCCACCCGCCCGACCCGATGGCAATCTGCGACTGGATGACGTGGTATCCCGATGCCTTCGGGTCTTCCGACGGATCGAGGAAGACGAGCAGTCGCGAGCGTTGGTGCGGCGCGAGCTTCTCCCACAGAATCGGCGCCAACACCCCCATCGCCACGTTGGCGACAATCAGCGCCACCCCCTCCACGACGAAGGGCTTGTACCACAGCACGACGGCGATGAGGATGAGAAACCAGGCCCCCCATAAGCCGGTGTTGAAGGCCAGCACGAGCGAGACCGCCGGCGAGGCCGCGAGCAGGAGGAGCGGACCGGAGACGCCGGCCCAGAAGAGCATGGCGAAGAAGATCCCGACGAAGACCATCCCCGTCCCGAGGTCAGGCTGCGCCATTACCAGGACCCAGGGGATGAGCACGATCGCGGCGGGCTTCCACAGCTCGAGCAGCGACTTGGGGGCATCGCGGCGGGCCGACAGCACCTTGGCCAGCATCAGGACGACCGTCACCTTCGCCAGCTCCGCCGGCTGCCCCAGGCGCACGCCACCGATCGTGAGCCAGCCCTTCATGCTCGCCGCCGTCCCCGCCCCCGACCCGAAGACAAGGGTGACGACGAGCAGGGCGATCCCCAGCAGGTACGAGGGCCAGCTGATCCATTCGAGGAGCCGGACCGAGGCGCGGCTCAGCACCCACGCTCCCACCAATGCCACCCCGAACCACGCCAGCTGCCGCTTGTAGGCACCGGCCACCGACGCCACCGGAATGTCGGTCTGCCCCGCGGAG
>DAIESF010000072.1 GCA_027346425.1 Gemmatimonadota bacterium
AACACCACCGCCGAGGGGCTCAAGCTCAACTATGTCGAAATCCCAGTCCTCCTGCGCCTCACGCTGTCCCGCGATGGCAGCGTGCATCCGCACGCCTACGCCGGCCCCTACCTCGGCTTCCAGATCGATTGCAGCGTGAAGGGGACCTCCGCCGACTGCAACGACGTGCCGGGCGTGAGCACGAAGACCGTCGACGTCGGCGGCATCGTGGGAGGCGGCCTCGACTTCGACTTCGGGCCGTTGGTGCTGACGGGGGGAGCGCGCTACGGCTTCGGCGTCTCCACCGTGGCCGACTTCCAGGTCGGCTCGGTAAAGGAGTCGGCGAAGAACGGCGTCTGGGCGCTGTACACCGGGCTCTCCTTCCGGATCGGCGGTCGGTAGCGCGGCTTTCCGCCCGGGGCTGGACAGTTCAGTCTGGCAGGTCGATTGTAGGGGATCAACGCGCGACCGGGACGTGGTCGGCTGGTGACGGCAGGAGATCGCCCCGGTCTTCGAGCAGTCGGCGCGCGTGCGCACCCCTGCACCCTCGCGCCCGTGACCCAGCCCCGCCGGTGGCCCCCGTACTACACCGTCGTCCTCCTCTGCTTCGCGGCGGTCTTCATTTCCTACATCGACCGGACGAACATCTCGGTCGCGTCAATCGCCATGCAGGAGGAGTTCGCCTGGTCGGAGACGACGAAGGGGCTCGTCCTCTCGTCGTTCTTCGCCGGCTATCTCCTTTTGCAGGTGGCAAGCGGCACGCTGGCCAACCGGTACGGCGGCAAGCTGGTCCTCGGCGTCGCCGTCGTCTGGTGGTCGCTCTTCACCGTCCTCACGCCGCCGGCCGCGCGCGTCTCGCTCGCCGCGCTCATCGCTGCGCGCGTTGCGCTCGGCCTCGGTGAAGCCGCGGTCTTCCCCGCCTCCATCAACATGGTGGGGCGCTGGGTCCCGATCGCCGAGCGTTCGCGAGCCGTCGCCCTCTTCTCGAGCGGGCTTTCCATCGGGACCGTCTTCTCGCTCCCCATCACCGGATGGCTGGTGCGCGACTACGGATGGCCGGTCCCGTTCTACGCCTTCGGCGTGGTGGGGCTGGCCTGGGCCGCCGTCTGGTTCACGAAGGTGGCGAGCGGACGAGGGATCGAGGAAGCAGCGTCGTCTGGCGCGCGCGCTGTCCCGTGGGGGCGACTCCTGCGCACCCCCGCCGTCTGGGCGATCATCGTCAATCACTTCTGCAACAACTGGTCGCTCTACGTCCTTCTCGCCTGGCTCCCCTCGTACTTCAAGTCCACCTTCGGCGTGACGCTGGCCAACGCAGGAATGCTCTCTGCGGCGCCATGGCTCGCCAGCTTCGTGATGGCCAACGTGGCCGGCGCTTGGGCCGATCGCCTGTTGCGGCGCGGGACGAGTGCGACAACCGTGCGCAAGCTGATGCAGTCAATCGGGCTGCTGGGGGGCGCGGCCTTCCTCCTCCTCCTTCCGATGGCGACCAGCGCCCTGGCGGGAGTGCTCCTGATGTGCGGCGCCGCCGGGACGCTTGCCTTCTGCCTCGCCGGCTTCGGCCCCAACTGCTTCGACATTGCCCCGCGCTACGCCGACGTGATCTGGGGGATCAGCAATACCGCGGGGACGATCCCGGGAATCGTCGGCGTGGCGGTGACGGGATGGCTGGTGGAGCGGACCGGCAGCTACACGGCGCCGTTTGTCCTCACGGCCGCAGTGGCGGTGACGGGGGCGCTCGTCTTTCTCGTGTTTGGGTCGGGAGAGCGCAAGGTCGAGTAACGTCGGCACCAGCGCCTTGCGCCCCTCCTCGCCCCCGTGCTACTTCGACCGCCCGCCCCTTCATCCGCATCCCATGCAGACGCCGCTCACGCCGCTCGAGTTCTCCCGCCGCGCTCGCGCCCTCTATCCCGACCGCGAAGCGGTCGTCGACGGCGAGCAGCGCTGGACCTACGCGCAGTTCCTGGAGCGGTGCGACCGGTGGTCCAACGCCCTCCAGCGGCTCGGTGTTGCACCTGGCGATCGCGTCGCCTACATCGCCCCGAACACCCACGCCAACCTCGAGGGTTTCTACGCGGTCCCGCAGGTGGGGGCCATCATCGTCCCGCTCAATTACCGCCTCCTCCCCGCCGACTGGGTGTACATGATCAACCACAGCGGGAGTCGCGTGGTGTGTGTGCACGAGGACTTCCTCGACCTGGTGCATGCGGTACGTCACGAGATGCCGGCGGTGGAACACTTCGTCGCGCTCGAGGGGAGTGGCGACGGCTGGGAGTCCTACGAGACGCTCGTCGCCCACGCCGAACCCTCGTACGTCGCCCCGGTCATCGCCGAAGGCGACGTCATCGCCATCAACTACACCAGCGGAACGACCTCACGCCCCAAGGGGGTCATGGTCACCCATCGCAACGTGTGGGTGAATGCGGTGGGGACGCTCGTGCACCACCCGATGTCGTGCGCCGATCGCTACCTGTGGACCCTCCCGATGTTCCACGCCAACGGGTGGACCTTCACCTGGATCGTGACCGCCGCCGGTGCGGCGCACGTCTGCCTCCGCAAGGTCGACGCTGCCGGCATCTTCGCCCTCGCCGAGCGCGAGCGCGCCACAATGCTGTGCGCCGCGCCGACCGTCCTCATCACCGTGGCCAATGCGCCCGCCGAGCTGCGCGCCCGCGCCCCGCGCGGCGTGCGCGTCCTGACCGCCGGGGCTCCGCCAGCTGCAGCAACGATCGAGCGCGTGGAGGAGGAACTCGGGTGGACGATCACCCACGTCTACGGCCTGACCGAAACCGCGCCCCTCATCACGGTGTGCGAACCGCGCGCCGAGCACGCCGGGCTCGCCCCCGCCGAGCGCGCGCGCATCAAGGCGCGGCAGGGGGTGGAGCTGATCACATCCGGCGAATTGCGCGTGGTGGACGAGCAGGGCGACCCGGTGCCGCGCGACAGCACGACGGTGGGCGAGATCGTCGTGCGCGGCAACGTGGTGATGGAAGGGTACTACCGCGACCCCGAGGCGACGGCGCGCGCATTCATGGGCGGCTGGTTCCACTCGGGCGACGCGGCGGTGGTGCACCCCGACGGCTACGTCGAGATCCGCGACCGTCTCAAGGACGTGATCATCAGTGGCGGGGAGAACATCTCGTCCATCGAGGTCGAGGGGGTCCTCCTCCGCCATCCCGCCGTCCTCGAAGTCGCGGTCGTCGGCCTCCCGCACGAGAAGTGGGGCGAGGCACCGCACGCCTTCGTGGTGCTGCGCCCAAGCGCCACGCTCGCCGAAGACGAGATGCGGCACTTTGCCCGCGAACGGCTGGCGGGCTTCAAGGTGCCCAAGGGACTTACGATCCTGAACGAACTCCCGAAGACCGCCACCGGCAAGATCCAGAAGTACGTTCTGCGGGGCGGCCGGGCGGGGATCGCGGCGCAGTAGCGAAGCCCCCACCACCGCGCGTGTATCGCCTCTCCTCAGCGACTCACTGGTACTGGATGTAGAGCGGCACCGGCCAGAGGCGGAGGATCTCCCGCTTGCTGGTTGGCGGAGAATCGTTGCGCAGCTTGGTGAACTGCTTCCAGCCGGCAAACTGCACCGGCTCCTTCTTGACGTAGGCGTAGAACGAGTCGCGCTTGAGCCACGGCGCGCCGAAGCCGTCC